>NZ_VWWK01000013.1:0-86107 GCF_011753035.1 Burkholderia sp. Ax-1720
CCGCCGACGACGCCGCGGCGCGCGTGCGGCTGGGCGCGCTGCCGCCGTCGGCCGGCCGCGCCAGCGAGCAGCAGTATCGCAATGCGCAGCTCGATGCGATCCGCGCGACCAGCTCGCGGCTCGCGGACACGGCGCGGCTGTTCCAGGCGATGGGCACGCCGCCGGATCCGGCGGGCAAGCTGGCGGCCCTGCCGGCGCCGGACGCGACAGCTAAATAGGCGAAGCGGGCAAGGACGGTGGCGTGCCCGGCGGCACTGCCATCATTGCGGGATTTCCATATCATCATTTCGTCTCGTGAATGGAATCCCGCATTCCGTCCGATGAATAAATGGACGGATTCGAACACAAAACTCCCAATAACTTTACTAAACAACACTTTACTAAAACGCCGCGAATTCCCACCGATGCCGCGATTCATCCCGAGCAGGATCCAATCGCGATTTCCCGTGCCGAACAGGCCAGCCCACGCGACTTTCCGCCTTTCATCCCGCCCCTTCCTCCGGATTGTGAATCGAATTTTCGATCACGACATTCCGATTCGTTCAAACGGTAATCGCCGCTGATTTGCCGCGCAACACCCTCAGAGTCTGAGATTTCGAAGGGATTAGTGTTTTCCCGTGGATTAGCCGTGTTATTGTTTTTCCGGGCCATTCAAACGCATCCGTTTGACTCCGTTTCCTCAATAACCATACGAACGAGCTTCCAATGGACACACTCGTCAGCATGCAGGTATTCCGCCATATTGTCGAAATCGGCAGCTTCGTCGGTGCAGCCGAACGAATGGGCATGTCGTCGGCCATGGCGAGCAAGCACGTCGCGCATCTGGAAGGCCGGCTCGACGCCCGGCTGCTGCATCGAACCACCCGACGCGTTTCCCTGACCGAGGCCGGACGTGAGTACTACGAACGAGTGGTGCCGGCGCTGATCGAGATCGACGAGGCCAGCCAGTCGGTCAACACCGAGGGGATCGTGCCGCGCGGGCGGCTGCGCGTGGTGTCGCCCTCCTCGTTCGGGTTGCGGCACCTGGTGGGCGCGGTCACCGACTACACGGCGCGCTACCCGGAAGTGAACGTCGACGTGGCGATCTCCGACCGCGTGCTCGATCCGGCCGACGAGCGCTACGACATCGCGATCCTGGTCACGCCTTCGAGCACCAAGCCCGCCTCGCCCTTCGCGCGGCCGCTGGCCACCGCGCAGATCCTGTTCGTCGCCTCGCCGGCGTATCTCGCCGAGAACGGCACGCCGGCCACCCTCACCGACCTGGCCGCGCACAACATCCTGCAGGACAGCAACGGCGCGGGGCCGCTCGACTCGATCGCACGCGAGGCCGCCATCGCCTCGCGCGTCGCGCTGAACAGCAACCTCAGCGTCAACCAGCCGGAAGCCTTGCGGATCGCCGCGGTCAACGGCGCCGGCATCGCCCTGCTCGGCACCGACGTGGCCGGCGACGACATCGATGCCGGCCATCTGGTGCCGCTGCTGCGCGACGTCTCGCCCACCCGCCGGCTGTCGATCCACGCCACGCTGGGGGCCAGCCCGCGCGCCTCCACCACCAGCCGCTCGTTCGTCGACTTCCTGGCCGAGCGTTTCGCGCAGCGCCCGCTGTGCGCCTCGCTGGACCCGGTGCCCGCCGCCGCGCCGATGGCGCTCGCCTGACGCCGGCGCGCGGCCCGCTCGGCCGAAGGCATCCGCGAGGAATCAGAGGTCGCGGCCCGCAAGACCGAGCGCGCGCATGCGCCGATACAGCGTGCGCTCGCTGATGCCGAGCCGCGCCGCCAGCGCCTTGCGCGAGCCGCGAAAGCTGCGCGCCACCTGGCGCAGCGTGTCGTCGTCGGGCGCGCCGCGCGCGAGGCCTGCCTCGGGCGGCGCCTGCAGCGCCAGCGGCAGGTGCTCGGCGCGGATCACGCCGTCGTCGGCGAACAGGCAGGCGCGCTCCAGCACGTTGCGCAATTCGCGGATATTGCCGGGCCAGGCATGGGCCTCTAGGCAGGCCCGCGCGCTTTCGTGCAGCGTCCAGGGACGCGCGCCGGGCCGGCCGTCTGCAATGCGGCGCAGGATCGACTCGGCCAGCAGGCCGATATCGCCGGGCCGCTCGCGCACCGGCGGCAGTTCGATCGGAAAGGCGCTGATCCGGTAGTAGAGATCCTGGCGGAAACGGCCGTCGCCGATCATCTCGCGCAGCGGCTGGTGGGTCGCTGCGACCAGCCGGAAGTCGGCGCGCAAGGCCTCGATGCCGCCCACGCGCCGGAACGTGCCCGACTCGATCAGCCGCAGCAGCTTGACCTGCATCGAGGCCGGCACGTCGCCGATCTCGTCGACGAACAGCGTGCCGCCCTGGGCCGTCTCGACCAGCCCGGGCTTGCGCTGGTTCGCGCCGGTGAAGGCGCCTTTCTCGTAGCCGAACAGCTCGCTCTCGAACAGCGACTCGGCGATGCCCGAGCAATCCACCACCACGAAGGGCCCCGCCGCGCGCGGGCTGGCCTCGTGCAGGGCCCGCGCGAACAGTTCCTTGCCGGTACCCGATTCGCCGAGCAGCAACACCGGCAGCATCGAGGGCGCGACGCGCTGCAGGGCCGACAAGGCGCCGTTGAAGGCATCCGAGCTGCCGACCAGGCCGCCCGCGCTGGGCCGCGCGGAGGCGCTGCGCACGGTGGTCAGCCGCTCGACATAGGCCACCACCGCCCCCTCGCCGTCGAACACCGGGCGCATCTCGACATCCACGTGCTCGGGCCCGCGCGGCGTGTGATGGATATGCAGCACGCGCGAGGCCGCGCCCGATTCGAGCGCCGCGCGCATCGGGCAATGCTCGCCGGCCTGGTCGCAAGGCACCTCGTAGTGATGCGAGACGCGATAGCAGTGACGCCCGACGTGCGCGCGGCCGGCGCCGCCGAACTGCCGCTGGTAGGCGCCGTTCGCGGCGAGGATCCGGTAGTCGGGATCGACCACGATCATCGGCTGCGGATCGTGCTCGAGGTAGGAAACCAGCGCGCCGAGGCCGGCCGGCGAGGTGGCCGGCACGCTCGCGCCCGATGGACCGGCGGCGGCCGTCGCCGGTTCGAGCGGCACGATCGGCTTGAGCGGCACGATCGGGATCGTGCGCCGGGCATCGGCAACGCGCTCGGCGCGAGGCTGGCCGGCAGCCTCGGCAAGATCGGGCGCGGGCATGGAGCGATGGGAGGGACGACGCGTGGACATGGAAGCAGGCTCGGGCGGCCGCGGCCGCGAAGGGACAGGCACACAGGACAAACGAATCGCCGCCGGCGCCGACACGACAGGCCGACGGCGGCGACTGCCAATTCTGCCATGACACTGCCATCGATGGCAGCAATCCCTCGCGCGCCGCCGCCTTCGTCCGTCACGGCGCTTCCCGGTGCTCGAAAAAATCTCCGTCATATCAAATAATTAAGCGAAACACGCGCCAGCCTTGAAGAGCTGGCATGCATCTTGTCTCGATTCCCTGTTTTCCGCTTTCGGAGTGCCGTTCGATGTCCGCCCCAGCCTTCACCGTCGAGTCGTTTTTCGATCCCGCCACCAGCACGGCCACCCATGTCGTCCTCGACACGGGCTCGCACGAGTGCGCGATCATCGACTCGGTGCTCGATTTCGACCCGAAGTCGGGCCGCACCAGCCACGCCAGCGCCGAGCGCGTCGCCGAGCACGTCGAATCGCTCGGCGCGCGCGTGCGCTGGCTGCTGGAAACCCATGTGCATGCCGACCACCTGTCGGCCGCACCCTGGCTGCAGGCGCGCCTGGGCGGCGAGATCGCGATCGGGCGCAACGTCACCCAGGTGCAGAAGGTGTTCGGCGCGCTGTTCGATGCCGGCCCCGGCTTCGTCGCGGACGGCCGCCCGTTCGACCGGCTGATCGACGAAGGCGACACGCTCGCGCTGGGCGCGCTCGCGATCCGCGCCATCCACACGCCGGGCCACACGCCGGCCTGCATGACCTACCTGGTCGCGCGCGCGGACGGCGGCTCGGCGCCGGCCGAGACGGCCGCCTTCGTCGGCGACACGCTGTTCATGCCCGACTACGGCACGGCACGCTGCGATTTCCCCGGCGGCGACGCACGCACGCTCTATCGCTCGATCCGCAAGGTGCTGAGCCTGCCGCCCGACACGCGCCTCTATCTGTGCCACGACTACCAGCCCGACGGCCGTCCCGTGTGCGTGGTGACCACCGTCGCGGCGCAACTGCGCGACAACATCCATGTCCACCAGGGCATCGACGAGGACAGCTTCGTGGCGATGCGCACCGCGCGCGATGCCACGCTGGCGATGCCGGTGCTGATCCTGCCCTCGGTGCAGGTCAACATGCGCGCCGGGCAACTGCCCGAGCCGGCGCCGAACGGCATCCGCTACCTGAAGCTGCCGATCGACGCGCTGTGAACCGCGCCGCCCCCAACCCGCATTCCCCCGAAGGAGTCCGAACCATGTCCGCAACGTCCTCGACGATCGGCAACGCCGGCGTGCCCGCCGCACGCCACGACATCGTGATCGTCGGCGCCGGCGCCGCCGGCATCGCCACCGCGGCCAGCCTGCTCAGGCGCGAGCGCTCGCTCGACATCGCCCTGGTCGACCCGGCCGGCACCCATTACTACCAGCCGGGCTGGACCCTGGTCGGCGGCGGCGTGTTCGAGGCGCCGGCCACCGCCCGGCCGATGGAAGCGGTCCTGCCGCACGGCGTGACGCGCATCCGCGCGGCGGTCGCCGCGTTCTCGCCCGAGCAGGACCGCATCACGCTGGAGGGCGGCGCGAGCATCGGCTACCGGCAGTTGATCGTGTGCCCCGGGCTGGAGCTGAACTGGGCCGGCATCGAGGGGCTGGCGGACACGCTCGGCAAGCACGGCGTGACCTCGAACTACCGCTACGACCTCGCGCCCTATACCTGGCAACTGGTGCAGGCGCTGCCGCGCGGGCGCGCGATCTTCACCCAGCCGCCGATGCCGATCAAATGCGCGGGCGCGCCGCAGAAGGCCATGTACCTGTCGGCCGACCACTGGCGCCGCGCCGGTCGCCTGAAGGACATCGAGATCGAGTTCCACCTGGCCGGCAACGTGCTGTTCGGCGTGCCGGACTATGTGCCCGCGCTGATGGATTCGGTGCGCGGCTACGGCATCGACCTGCGTTTCGGCGACCAGTTGGTCGCCGTCGACGGGCCGGCCCAGCTCGCGCGCTTCCGGCGCGCGCGCCCCGAAGCCGAGGGCGGCCGCAGCGAGGAGATCGAGCGCGAGTTCGACCTGCTGCACGTGGTGCCGCCGCAGCGCGCGCCGGGCTTCGTGCGCGACAGCGCGCTGGCCGACGCGGGCGGCTGGGTCGACGTCGACCCGGCCACGCTGCGCCATCGCCGCTACGAGAACATCCACGCGCTCGGCGACGCCACCAACACCAGCAATGCCAAGACCGCGGCGGCCGCGCGCAAGCAGGCGCCGGTGGTGGCCCACAACGTGCTGGCCGCGCTCGGCCGCGCGCGCGGCGTGGCGCGCTACGACGGCTACGGCTCCTGCCCGCTGACGGTCGAACGCGGCCGCGTGGTGCTGGCCGAGTTCCTCTATGGCGGCAAGCTCGCGCCGACCTTCCCGGGCTGGCTCAACGACGGCACGCGCCCCTCCAGGCTGGCCTGGTTCCTGAAGGAGAGCCTGCTGCCGAGGATCTACTGGAACGCCATGCTAAAGGGCCGCGAGTGGTTCGCGCGGCCGGCGATCAGCGAAGGCTGAGCCCCCCTCGCAAGCCTCGTCAACGACGAAAAGCCCGGCTTTGCTTTGGCGAAGCCGGGCTTTTTCATGCGCAAGGGCGAGGCGCTCGCCTCGTCCGGATCAGACGGCGGCCGCGAGCCGGCGCCGTTCCTTGCGCAGCATGAACATGTTGGCGGCCACCACGCCGATCGTCACCGCCGCGATGAACAAGGTGGCCAGCGCGTTCATCTCGGGGTTCAGGCCGAGCCGCACGCGCGAGAACACCACCAGCGGCAGCGTGGTCGAGCCGGGGCCGGACAGGAAGGCCGACAGCACCAGGTCGTCGATCGACAGCGTAAACGACAGCAGCCAGCCCGACACCAGCGCCTGCGAGATCAGCGGCAGCGTGACGGTGAAGAACACCTTCAGCGGCGTGGCGCCGAGATCGAGCGCGGCCTCCTCGAGCGAGGGATCGAGCTCGCGCACGCGCGACTGCACGATGATCGCCACGTAGGACAGGCACAGCATCACGTGGCCGAGCCAGATCGTGAACATGCCGCGCTGCGCGGGCCAGCCGATCCACTTGGCCAGCTCGATGAACAGCAGCAGCAGCGAGATCCCCTGGATCACCTCGGGAATCACCAGCGGCGCGTTGATCATGCCCGAGTAGAGCGCGTGGCCGCGAAAGCGCCCCATGCGCGCCAGCACGTAGCCGGCCCAGGTGCCGATCACCACCGAGGCGCAGGCGGTCAGCACGCCGATCTTCAGCGACAGCCAGGCGGCCGCGATCAGCTCGTCGTCGCTCAGCAGCGCCGAGTACCAGCGCGTCGAGAAGCCGGACCAGACCGTCACCAGCTGCGACTCGTTGAACGAGTAGACGATCAGGCTCAGGATCGGGATGTACAGGAAGCCGAAGCCGAGGGCCAGCGCGACCAGGCGCAGATAACGATTCGGCATCATTTGCGACGGCCCTCCAGTTCCTTCGCCTGGAAGTGCTGGAACGCCGCCATCGGCACCAGCAGCAGCAGCACCATCGCGCAGGTCACCGCCGAGGCCATCGGCCAGTCCGCGTTGTTGAAGAACTCGTTCCACATGACGCGGCCGATCATCAGCGTGTTCGCGCCGCCGAGCAGTTCCGGGATCACGTATTCGCCGACCGCCGGGATGAACACCAGCAGGCAGCCCGCGATGATGCCGTTTTTCGACAGCGGCAGCGTGATGGTCAGGAAGGCCTTCCAGGGCTTGGCGCCGAGGTCGTAGGCGGCTTCCAGCAGGCGCAGGTCCATCTTCACCAGGTGCGCGTAGAGCGGCATCACCAGGAACGGCAGATAGGTGTAGACCATGCCGATGTAGACCGCCACGTTGGTGCGGTACAGCTCGATCGGCACGTGGATCAGCCCGATCCAGATCAGGAAGTTGTTGAGCAGGCCGTTGTTCTTCAGGATCCCGATCCAGGCGTAGACGCGGATCAGGAACGAGGTCCAGAACGGCAGCATCACCGCCATCATCAGCAGGTTGCGCGAGGCCGGGTTCGAGCGCGCGATGTAGTACGCCATCGGGTAGCCGAGCAACAGGCAGAGCAGCGTGGTGACCGCCGCCACCCACACCGAATTCACGTAGGTCGCGAAATACAGGCTGTCGGTGAACAGGAAGGCGTAGTGCGCGAGGTTCAGCTTGATCGTCAGCGCGCCGTCGGCGAACGAGGTCAGCTCCGTGTAGGGCGGAATGCCGAGCTCGAGCTCCGCGAAGCTGATCTTCACGACCAGCACGAAGGGCACCGCGAAGAACAGCACCAGCCACAGGAACGGCCCGGCGATCACGGCCGAGCGCCCGCTCAGGCCGAGCTTGCGCACCGGCCACTGGAAGAACGTCGACAGCGCGCTCATGAGGTCAGCACCACGCCGGCCGAGGCGCTCCAGCGCACGTAGATCTCGTCGTTCCATTCGGGCGTGTCGATCTCGGACAGCGCCAGGCTGGTGGCATTGGCGATCACGGTCTTCCCGGAGTCGAGGCGGATGTGGTACAGCGAGTAGCCGCCCATGTAGGCGACGTTGGTGATCACGCCATGCGCCCAGTTGTAGGCGCCCTCGGCCGGCTTGCGCGTGAGCGCGATGCGCTCGGGGCGCACCGAGACGGTCACGGCCATGCCGAGCGGCCCGGTGATGCCGTGGCTCACGTGCATGCGGCACGGCAGGTCGGGCGACTCGATGTAGACGTAGTCGGGCTCGTCCTCCACCACCTTGCCCTCGAACAGGTTGGTCGAGCCGATGAATTCGGCCGAGAAGCGGCTGTTCGGGTATTCGTAGACCTCGCGCGGCGCGCCGATCTGCACGATCTCGCCCTCGCTCATCACCGCGATCCGGTTGGCCATCGTCATCGCCTCCTCCTGGTCGTGGGTGACCATCATGCAGGTGACGCCGACCTTGTCGAGGATGTTGACCAGTTCGATCTGGGTGCGCTGGCGGATCTGCTTGTCGAGCGCCGACATCGGCTCGTCGAGCAGCAGCAGCTTGGGCCGCTTGACCAGCGAGCGCGCCAGCGCCACGCGCTGCTGCTGGCCGCCCGACAACTGGTGCGGCTTGCGGCTCGCGTAGCGGCCCATCTGCACCAGTTCGAGCGCGTCGCGCACGCGTTCCTTGAGTTCGGCCCTGGCCACGCCCTCCTGCTTGAGGCCGTAGGCGACGTTCGCCTCGACCGTCATGTGCGGGAACAGCGCGTAGGACTGGAACATCATGTTCACGGGCCGCTTGTAGGGCGGCATCTGGGCGAGGTCCTCGCCGTCGATCAGGATCCTGCCCGAGGTGACGGTCTCCAGCCCGGCCAGCATGCGCAGCAAGGTGGACTTGCCGCAGCCGGAACTGCCCAGCAAGGCGAACAGTTCGCCCTTGCCGACCGACAGATTGACCTGGCGCACCGCGGTGGTGTCGCCGAACTGCTTGACCACGTCGACGATCTGCACGAAGTTCGCGGCGTGGTCGGCCTGCGCGGCGGGGGACGGCGCGCCGGCGGACGGCATGCGCGACTGGCTATTCATGATCTGCTGCATCACTCCTGCGTGTTACCAGACAAAGGCGATTGAAGACGAACAAAGCCCCCGGGGGTACCAGGGGCTTGATGGGGCGGGTTCGATTCCGGGCCGAGGCTCAGCGTCCGGACTTGAACTCCGTCCAGAGCCGCGTCTGCAGGCGCTGGATTTCAGGCGGCAGCGGCTTGAGCAGGAACAGCGTCTTGACCACGTCGGCCGGCGGGTAGACCGCCGGATCGTCCGCCACGTCCTTGCTCACGAACTGACGCGCCGCCGAGTTCGCGCTCGGGTAGTAGACGGCGTTGGTGATCGCCGCATGGACCTTCGGATCCTCGATGTAGTTGATCCACTCGAGGGCCGCTTCCTTGTTCTTCGCATCCTTGGGGATCGCCATCACGTCGAACCAGACCGGCGCGCCGCCCTTCGGGATGTAGTACTCGACCTTGTAGGGCTTCTTCGCTTCCTGCGCGCGGTGCTTGGCGATCACCACGTCGCCCGACCAGCCGAACGCGAAGCAGATGTCGCCGCCGACCAGGTCGTTGATGTAGCCCGAGGAATTGAACTGCGTGATGTACGGGCGGATCTTCTTGAGCATCGCCATCGCGGCCTGGTAGTCGGCCGGCGAGGTGCTCATCGGGTCCTTGCCCAGGTAGTGCAGCGCGGCCGCGAACATCTGGTCCGGCGCGTCGAGCACCGACACGCCGCAGGCCTTCAGCTTGGAGATGTTTTCCGGCTTGAACAGGATGTCCCAGTTGTCCAGCGGCACCTTGCCGAGGATCTGCTGCGCCTTGTTCAGGTTGTAGGCCAGGCCGGTGGTGCCGTAGGCCCAGGGCACCACGTACTTGTTGCCCGGATCCGCGCCGGCCACCAGGGCCATCAGTTGCGGATCGAGATTCTTCAGGTTCGGCAGCTTCGACTTGTCGAGCGGCGCGAAGATGCCGGCAGCGATCTGCTTGCCCGCGTAGTTGCTGGTCGGCACCACGATGTCGTAGCCCGAGTTGCCGGTCAGCAGCTTGGCCTGCAGCGTATCGTCGCTGTCGTAGTTGTCGTAGCGGACCTTGACGCCGCTTTGCTTCTCGAAGTTCGGGATGGTGTCCTTGGCAATGTAGTCGGACCAGTTGTACACATTGAGCTGCGTGTCCTTGGCCGTCGCCGCCGTTGCGGCCACGCACAGCGAGAGGGCCATCAACCGGCCTGCCACCTTTGCTTTCATCCCGTTCTCCCGTCCGGCCGAGCTCCGGCCGGTATCGACTGTGTCGTCACGACGGCGTCGCCTCGGCAACCCGTCCCTCAAAACCCCGAAAAGTAACACTAATCCCGTGGTGTCACAAAAAAATCGCATCGCTGTCGCGCAAACGGAACACCGGTTTCCGGCAGGGCCGCCGCGCCGCCCGCGCTCCCGAACGGGATCGGGAAGTGCGCGCATTTTATCGGGTTATGGACGGCTGTCCACCCGAAAAAATGTCGGGTCGAGGATGGGCTCGACCCGTTGCCCGACTCCACGCAAACCAGCTTGGCACGCGCGCCGGTACCGGGCCCATGGCGGCGCGACCGAAGCTTGCGATCAAACGCCACGGGGCGCGCCCTCACCTCGCTCGCGGCCAAGCCGGGCGGGGCTCCCGCCACCGATCCGATTCGACCCTGCGACTGAATTACAATATGCCGACCCTTCGCAGTGTCCGCGCAGTATCCGTGTTGCGACACGACTTTCCACCGTGCCTCGTCAATCCATCGATCTCATGCGCCACCGTCCCGTTTCCGCTGCTTCCGCTGCTTCCGCTGCTTCCGCTCTCTCCCGCGCTTTCGCTCACGTCCCGTCATCCGCCGCTCGCCGGCACCCGCTCGGCATCCAGGCTTCCGCAGTCGTGCTGGCCTTCGCGGCCAATACCGCGCAGGCCACGGTAGCCCTGGTGCAACCGGCGCGCGAAGCCGCGGCCGATGCACCGCTCACGCTCACGCTGATCTACTCGGACGATGACGCGAAACCGCTGCCGGTCAGCGTGCCCGATACGCTCGAGGTGACCGTGACCAATGCCGAGCAGCCGCCGGTACCCGTCAAGCTGTTGCGCGAGGCCGGCGTGCCCGAGCGCTTCACGCTGAAGGCCGGCCAATACCGCAAGGTGAGATTTTCCGCGCCCTGGCCGGACAGCGCGCGCGGCACGGTGACCATCACGCCGGTGGGCTTCGACGCCTCGGCGGCCGTGGTGTCGCTGAACCGCAGCGCCAATCAGTTCGCCGTGGCCCGCGCCGAAACCGCCGAGGCGCACCAGGCCAGCCCTGCCGGCGTGGCAGCGGCCGCCTCGGGCGTGGCCGCCACCGCCGGCACGCCGCAGCCGACCGGCGACGCGCTGACCACCGGCGCACAAGGCCTGCTGTCGAGAATCTCGTACTACGAACCGATGTACATCGGCGTGGGGGTCAACGGCGACGTCAGCGCCAAGCTGCAGTTCAGCTTCAAGTACCGGCTGCACATGCCCGACAACCCGGCCTCGCGCTCGCTGCTGGACAATCTCTATTTCGCCTACACGCAGACCTCGATCTGGGACCTGTCGGCCGATTCGAAGCCGTTCCGCGACACCAGCTACAAGCCGCGGCTGTTCTACTACGTCGCAGACACGGGCCTGCACAGCCCCTGGTTCACGCGCATGGGCTTCGCCGCCGGGATCGGGCACGAGTCGAACGGCAAGGCCGGGCCGGATTCGCGCAGCCTCAACATCCTGTTCGTGCAACCCACCTGGGAATTCGGCGACCTGACGAGCTACCACTGGCAGGTCTCGCCGATGCTCTATTACTACCTGGGCATCAGCGACAACCGCGATATCGCCGACTACCGCGGCTACATGGACCTGGTCGTCAAGTACGGCAGCCCCGACGGCTGGCAACTGTCGACCACGCTGCGCAAGGGCACCCACCACTGGTACGGCAGCGTCGACACCCAACTCTCCTACCCGCTCGCCAAGCTGTTCGGCAATGCCTGGGGCGGTTATGTCTGGATCGGCTATTTCAACGGTTACGGCGAGGACCTGCTCGACTACAACCAGCGCCAGCACTGGATCGCGCGGGTGGGCGTGAGCATCGCGCGCTGATGCTTTACCATTACGCATTGCCGCACCAGCCCGGATCCAACGACGCACCATGAGCTCCAATCTTCACGACAAGCCCGACAGCCCCTGCATCGGCGTCTGCTCGACCCTGTTCGACGACGTCTGCAAGGGCTGCGGCCGCACCGCCTTCGAAGTGGCCAACTGGGTTTTCATGAGCGAGGAAGAAAAGGCCGCCGTCTGGGAGCGCATCACGCTCGACGGCACGGCCATGCGCTTCAAGTACGACAAGCTCTGAGCCTCCCGCCCGCGCCGCCGGCTCGTCCTTCGCGCGCCGGACGCAAAAAAGGCGGCACGCGAACCGCCGTGCCGCCCAACCCCAACGCTTGAATCCGTTCGATCAGAACTTCATGCCGACACCGAACCCGACGATCAGCGGGTCGATGTGCAGGCGGCCGATCGATTGGCCGCCGAGCGTGGCATCGGTATGCATCCAGAGCTTCTTGATGTCGAAGTTGACGAAGAACTGCTTGCTGACCTGGACGTCGACGCCGAACTGCAGCGCGGGCCCGAAGCTGCTCTTGTGGACCGCCACACCCTGGCTGCCCACGTGCAGCCCGTCGTTGTAGAAGAAGGTGTAGTTCAGGCCCGCGCCGATGTACGGGCGAACCCGGCCCGCATGATTGAAGTGGTATTGCAGCAGCAGCGTGGGCGGCAGCACGTTCACGCCGCCGAGCGGGCCGAGATTCGAATTGACCTGGTGGCGCGAGGTACCGAGGATCAGCTCGACGCCGAGATAGTCACGAATCATGTAGGTGAAATCGAGTTCCGGCACCAGCGCGTTGTTCACGCCGGCGTTGATGTCGGACAGCGTGCCGCTGCCGCGATCGGCCGGCATGATTTCGATGGCGCGCAAGCGCATCAGCACATCGCCCTGCGCGATACCCTGCCCCGGCGACGCCGCCTGGGAAACCGACGGCAGCATCGCGAACACACTTGCGCAGGCCAGCGCGGAAACGATGCAACGGATTTTTTCATTCATGACTTGAGCCCCCTGAGAACGGTATCGATTGTCCGGGGGCATACCTGGCGACGCGTTGACGCCCATCAAGCCAGCGAAAACGTAGGACGGTTTGTCGCAGGCTCGGGCGCGGTGCCGGTCAGCAGCAGCGCGAGCAGGTCGCGCACGCTGCGGATCGCGTTGCCGAAGGGCAGCGCTTCGCGGCCGCGGAAGAACAGCCCGTTGGCGACGTCGCCGCGCAGCGCGGCGGCCAGGCGCGTATCGATGCAGAAGTGCCCGAAGCGCTCGATGCCGTCGCGCAGGCCGCAGACCGACAGGCATTCCAGCGCGGTCGGACAACGCTGCCGCAGCGCGCCGAGCTTGCCGCGAATCCGCGCCTCGTGGCGCAGGTAGCGCTCGAGCCAGGGCGTGCGCACCGCGCGCGCCGGCAGGCCCGTGACGCTGATGAAATCGACGATGTCCTCGGGACGCGCCTGCACCAGCACCTGCTTGAAGGCCGGATGCGCATCGCCCTCCTCGGTGACGGCGAAGGGCGTGCCGACCTGGACGCTGCTGGCGCCGAGGCCGAGCGCCTCGCGCACCGCCTGGTGGCTGTTGATGCCGCCGCCGACGATCAGCGGGATCGCCTCGCGCGCGAGGCCCAGCGCCTCGATCGTCTCGCGCGTCTCGCCGAGCACGCGCGCGAAATCGAAGCGCGCGTCGTTGGCCTCCTCGATGCGCGACACGCCGAGATGGCCGCCCGCATGCGCGGGATGCTCGATCACGATCGCATCGGGCAGGCGCCCCTTCCTCATCCATTTCTTCAGCACCAGGGCGATGCCGCGCGCGTCGGACAGGATCGGGATCAGCGCGATATCGTGCCCTTCGGTCAGCTCGGGCAGGTCCAGCGGCAGGCCGGCGCCCATCACGATCGCGTCGGCGCCGGCATCGCAGGCGAGGCGCACATAGTCGGCATGGCTGCGCACCGCCTTCATGACATTGACGGCGATCATGCCGCGCCCCTCGCTCCAGCTACGCGCGCGCTCGATCTCGCGGCGCAGCGCCTCGAGGTTGGCCGCCTCGAGCGTGTCGCGATCGGGCCGGGCACGGCAGCGCGCGAGCAGGTCGGCATGGTGATGGCGCAGGTCGATGCTCGCGATGGTGCCGAGCGCGCCCTCGCGCGCGACACTGCCGGCGAGCCGATGCGCGGATATGCCCACGCCCATGCCGCCCTGCACGACGGGAAGCAGGGAGCGGCCGCGGATCGTCAGCGGGGCGAAGGGAATGGCAAGCGTCATGGTGAGCCTCGTACGGGCAGCGTCGAAGAAGGCTCGATGATCGGGGAATGGCGGATACGGGGGTTGACGCGCGTCAAGCGCAAGCTGCGGGCTGGGCCGCCGTATCGCCAGGCAAACTAGGGGGAGATCAGATCCCGAAGCGCGATACTGACTGACCGATCGCCGCTCGGTCGACGGATGAGAATCGGCACCGTTGACACTTGCGGATCTTGAAACATGGTTCTTATCTTGAACAAGGTCCCGGCTTCAGCGCGAAGGGAACCCACCTTGACAATGACGTCGCCGGCCTGGATTCCGGCTTTTGCCGCGGGTCCGTTCGCCGTTACATCCACGACCTGAAGCCCGCCTTGTCGAGATAGCGCCAACCACATGCCACTTCGATCATAGCGATCGGGAACATCGGATTCGGCACGCTTCGAAAGCCACATCAGCTGACGGCCATAGTCGAAGGAAACCGTAAATCGCTTGAGGATCCCCATGCCGATGCTCCCTGCCCGATCGCCCCGGGTGAAGGCGCCGGACTTCTGCAGCGAGAGGCGCGTGACGGGCGCCGGCACCGGAAGCTTGCCAATCGAAAAAACGGCCGGCCGGCCGACGATGCCGAGAATCGGCCCGCCATCGCCGTACCCGGTCATTGCCTGGACGGTCGTACCGATGTGCTCGTCCAGGCGATAGGCCCGCCAAAAGGCACCGAACAGCGTCAGGCTGAACCGGTCCCCGGTATCGACCTGAAACAGCGCCGTCATGCCATTCACCGAAGCGCTCACGAGCGGCATGCCGTTCTCGTCCAGGGAGAAGGGGACCGGAATCGCACCCGCCACGGGCTTGAACTGGTCCTCGGGCTGGATGGTCAGTTGCTTTCCCGCGGCATCCAGCGTCAGAACGTATTTCCTGAACAGCTCCGCCCCGAGCACGCCGTCGAAATGCCGGAAACCCATCACGCGGCCGAGGCGGCTCGTATCCATCGCCGGAACGTCCAGGGCGCCGAGAGAGAACGCACCCACGCTCAAATCGTCGAGGTGGACGATCTTGAAGGACAGGGCTTGCTCGCCGGCCCCCGTTCCCGTCCCGGCATGGACGGCGGCCAGCTTCAGCTGCTCCGCCAATCCGGTACTGACGGTCGAGCTCGAGGACCCCGTATCCAGGATGAAGGAGAACGGACCTTTTCCATCGACCTTCGCCTCGACAAAGGGGCGGTTATCGAGGATCGATAGCGGCAGCACCTGGCCTTGGGGAGCGACATGAGCCGATGCCGCGCAGACGACAGAACCACACCACCCGATCAAGGCCAAACGTGTGAGACGCATATGACTCCCCCCTCATTGGACCGGCCTGCCATCGATCGAACCCGACGCAGACGGAATAACCAAGGAAAAAGGCTGGCACCGACAGATCGTCGGTGCCAGCCTTTTCGCAGCCATCTCAGCCAGGCCCGGTTCGCTCAACGGCAAACGCAGCTGCCGTCCCGGGCATCTCCGCTCGCCTACCCCCGCCCGACTGGCTCCAACGTGACAATCGGAGCCCATGAGCGAAGGGCGTGAGGCAATCAGGCCTTTTCCTGCGTCGCCAGGAAGTCCTCGTAGTTGCCGCCGAAGTCGTTGAGCGTGCCGTCGGTGCGCACCTCGATGATGCGATTGGCCAGCCCGCTGACGAATTCACGGTCGTGCGAGACGAAGATCAGCGTGCCCTCGAACTGCTCGAGCGCGATCTGCAGCGACTCGATCGACTCCATGTCCATGTGGTTGGTCGGCTCGTCCATCAGCAGCACGTTGTGGCGGCCCAGCATCAGCTTGCCCCAGATCATGCGGCCCTTCTCGCCGCCCGACAGCACCTTCACCGACTTCTTGATGTCGTCGGAGGAGAACAGCAGGCGGCCCAGCGTGCCGCGCACCATGGTCTCGTCGTCGCCTTCCTTGCGGTAGTTGTCGATCCAGTCCATCAGCGTGACGTCGTCCGGGAACTCCTCGTAGGTGTCCTGCGGCATGTAGCCGACGTTCGCGTTCTCGGCCCATTTGACGCTGCCGTGGTCGAGCTCGAGATTGCCGAGCAGCGCGCGCAGCAGCGTGGTCTTGCCCGCGCCGTTCTCGCCGATGATGGCGATGCGCTCGCCCGGCTGCACCGACAGGTTGAAATTGCTGAAGATGGTGCGCTCGTACTTCTTGGTCGCCTCTTCCGCCACCACCGCGATGTTGTGCAGCTTCTTCTCGAACTCGAAGCGGATGAACGGATTCTGGCGCGACGAGGGCTTGAATTCCTCGATCTTGATCTTGTCGATCTGCTTGGCGCGGCTGGTGGCCTGGCGCGCCTTGGACTTGTTCGCCGAGAAGCGGCGCACGAAGTCCTGCAGTTCGGCCACGCGCTCCTTGGCACGCGCATTGGCATTGGCCTGGCGCTCGCGCGCCTGCGCCGAGGCGAGCATGTAGTCGTCGTAGTTGCCCGGCCAGACCTTCAGCGTGCCGAAGTCCATGTCGGCCATGTGGGTGCAGACCGAGTTCAGGAAGTGACGATCGTGCGAGATGATGATCATCGTCGAGTTGTACTGGTTGAGCGTGTCTTCCAGCCAACGGATCGAGTTGATGTCCAGGTTGTTGGTCGGCTCGTCGAGCAGCAGGACGTCGGGCTTGGAGAACAGCGCCTGCGCCAGCAGCACGCGCAGCTTCCAGCCGGGGGCCACCTCGCTCATGGTGCCGTTGTGCAGCTTCTCGTCGATGCCGATGCCCAGCAGCAGCGCACCCGCGCGCGCCTCGGCATCGTAGCCGCCGAACTCGGCGAACTTCGCCTCCAGCTCGGCCGCGTGCATGTAGTCGTCGTCGGTGGCTTCCGGGTTCGCGTAGATCGCGTCGCGCTCGGTCATGGCGGCCCACATTTCCGTGTGGCCCTGCATCACCACGTCGAGCACGCGCACGTCCTCGTAGGCGAACTGGTCCTGGCGCAGCTTGCCCAGGCGGATGTTCGGCTCGAGCGCGACATTGCCGCCGCTGGGCTCGAGATCGCTGCCGAGGATCTTCATGAAGGTCGACTTGCCGCAGCCGTTCGCGCCGATCAGCCCGTAGCGGTTGCCCTCCCCGAACTTGACCGAGATGTTCTCGAACAGGGGCTTGGGCCCGAATTGCATCGTGATGTTGGCGGTAGAAAGCACAGCGTGGCCTGTTAAGTGGTAGATCGACGTAAACCCGACATTTTAGCAGGTCTCGGTGACGCACTGTGCCTGGCGCCGTCGGCGGGCGGATGCTGGGAAATCGGGCGGGATCGCGGTGCCTTGGATGCGGCGCGGCGGGGGTCGTGCGGATGGGTCGGGGCCTCGACCCTATTTGGCGTCGTCCGGCATGGCCGGCAGGTTCCGCGCATGGGAGGGACGGCGCGAACCCGACAAGACGCCGGCGTCGCGCGGGCTCGGGGCCTCGCGCGACGCCGGCGCCGGCGCCGGCGCCGGCACTTCAATGCTTCTTCGCGCCCTCGGCGGCCGCCTTCTTCATCTGCTGCGAGGCATTGAGCTGCGCGAACAGTTCCGAGCACGGCACGTCGCGGTTGTTGCTCGGCGCGATCAGCGGGATCAGCGCGGCGAACGGGTTGATGATGCCCAGGCCCACCGCCGCGCCGGCCCGCAAGGCCAGCGCGCCGACGTTGACGCCCACCTTCGGGTTCTTGAAGGTGCCCTTCACGTAGAGCGGCGAACGCAGCGAGAACACGCGGAAGCCCTTGGTCTGCGGATGGATCTGCAGGTCCATGCCCTCGTCGCGCAGGTTCACGTTGCCGTCGACGCGGATCACGGCGTCGTCGGTATCGAGCGCGAACAGCTTGGAGTTCAGGATGCCGTCGGTGGCGACGAAGTCGACCGCCGCGCAATTGATCTTCACGTCGCGATTGCCGAACAGCTTCTCGTAGACCACGTTGGCGACGTTGAGCCCCGCCGCCTCCATCAGCAGCCGGCTGATCGCGCCGTCGGTGACCAGCGCCTTGACCTCGCCCGTCGAGGTGGCCGCGAGCGCGGCCGGCGAGTTGCCGGAAGCCGCCAGCGTGGCGTCGCCGTTGATCTCGCCGAAGGCCGATTGCATCACCTTCGCGGTCGGGAACAACTGCTTGAGCTTCAGGTGCCGCGCGGCCACCGAGAAGCGGCCCTTGAGCGGCGTGCCGCTGCCGTCGAGCCGCGCCTCGGTGGACAGCGTGCCGCCGGCCACGCCGAAGCGCAGCGGCGTGAGCGAGAGCACGCCGTCCTGCATCACGATATGAGTGTAGAGATCGCTGATCGGCAGGTCCTTGTTCTTGACCAGCTTGCGGCCCGTGAACTTCACGTCGGCGTCGAGCGCCTTCCAGCGATCGGTGCGGAAGGTCTCGACCGGCAGCACGCGATCGGCCGGCTGCCTGGTGGTGTCGCCGCGCGCGCGCTTGCTCGAAGCGCTGTCGGCGCCCACCACCGGCGCGAGATCCGAGAACTGCAGCAGGTTCGAGACCAGCTCGCCCGAGAGCAGCGGGCGCGGCGCGCGCTGCGCATAGCTGAGCGTGCCGTGCAGGTCGCTGCCGCCCACCCGGCCGTCGAAGTTCTCGTAACGGAAGGTGCTGCCGTTGCGGCGGAACTGGCCGATCAGCCGGCCTTCGGTGGCATAGGGTGGCGTATCGGGCAGGGTGACGCCCGTCAGCGCGTACAGATGCGACATGCTGGTGCCCTGCAGCCAGAGCCGCAGGTCGATGGCGGCGAGCTGCATCGGGTCGGTCAGCGTGCCGACGATCGCCAGGCGCGTGTCGCCGGCCTTGATGTCGGCCTGCAGCGGGAACGGGCGGGTGGCGTCGCGCACCGCGAGCACGCCGCCGATCTTGCCGGTGCCGTCGATCGGCACGTTCTTGTAGCGGCCCTTCACCACCAGGCCGAAGGCATAGGTCGGCGCGGGCGGCGTGGCGGCGGCACCGCTGGCCGCCGAGGCGGCAGCCACCGCGGCATCGGCGGACGAGGCGCTGCTCGCGGCCGAAGCCGACGTGGTCGACGCGTCGCTGGCGGACGCGGCCGACGCCGACGAAGCCGACGAAGCCGGCGCGGTCGAAGCCGACGAGGCACCCGAAGCAGCGGAAGCCGCAGCGGCGGCCGAAGCCGCCTCGATCTTCTTCGTCAGTTGCGCGGCCCCGGCCTTGCCGACGCGCTGCGCCGAGGCCGCGCGCGAGGTGGCCTCCTGCTGCTTGAGCACCTCGCCGAGCGGGATCGGCTGGCCGAGCGTGTCGATCGCGACATTCAGGTCGGCCTTGGTGATCGCGTCACGATAGCTCACCGTGCCCTTGGCGAAACCGAAATCGTGAAGCTCGACCTTCCAGGTCGACGGCTCGCCCGACTGCTTGAAGGAAAAGGTCCAGTTGTTGCGGCCGTCGGCGAGCCGCTCGATATCGAGCGCGGGATTGACGATGTCGATCGAGGGGATCACCACGCGATGCGCGAGCAGCGGCAGCACGGCGAGGTCGAAATGCGCGGCGTCGAGCGTGGCGAAATGCGGGGATTTTGTCCAGTCGGGATTGCCGATCACGATGTTGTTGGCGGTGAAGCTCGGCCAGGGTATCCAGGCGCGCCAACCGGTTTCGCCGGAGGGGCGGCGCCAGCCGACCTTGAGGTCGCCCTGGATCGCGAACGGCCGGCCGATCTCGGTGCTGACGCGTTCGTTGATATACGGCCTCGCGCGATTCCAGTCGAACGTGAGGATGAAGACGACGAGCGCGGCGATCAGCACCAGGATGATGCCGACGATCCAGGCCGCCGATTTGCCGATGACTCGGGTAAGCGTCATGCCGGGCTCCAGTTTTTTCTTATCGAGACAAGACATCGGGCGCAAGGCCGCGCCAGACGACTTGCAAGCAGGTTATCGGTATTATGGCATCGCGCGCGAGGCGTCCTTCTCCCTTTACCATTTCTTGCATTTATGACAGCAGCCGGCCTGATCGAAGCCCGCGGCCTGACCCGTCGCGACCCAGTCTCGCAAAGGGTGTTGGTGGCGCCGACCGACTTTCTCCTCGCCCCGGGCATGCGCGTTGCTGTCACCGGTCCGTCCGGATCGGGCAAGAGCGTGTTCCTGCGCGCGCTCGCCCTGCTCGATCCGATCGACGGCGGCGCCCTGCTCTGGCGCGGCGCACCGGTTGCGCGCGCATCGATCACGCGCTACCGCCGCGGCGTCGCCTATCTGCGCCAGCGCCCTGCCGTCTTCGACGACGGCAGCGTCGAGGATCTGCTGCGCTACCCGTATTCGCTGGCCGTCTATGGCGACCTGCGCTTCGATCGCGCCCGCGTGGCCGAGCTCGCGACCCGCGCCGGCCGCGCCGACGATTTTCTCGACCAGGCCGCCAGCGAACTGTCGGGCGGCGAGGCGCAGATCGCCGCGCTGCTGCGCGTGCTGCAGCTCGAACCCGAGGTACTGCTGCTCGACGAACCGACCGCCGCGCTCGATCCCGAATCGGCGCGCGCGGTCGAGACGCTGGTGACGGCCTGGTTCGAGGCCGCGCCCGAGGCGCGCGCCTATATGTGGGTCTCGCACGATCCGGCGCAGGCGGCCCGGGTCGGCTCGCGCCAGGTGAGGATGCGCGCCGGCGTGCTCGGCGACGCCGACGAGCCGGGCAGCCGGGGCCAAGACGGGGCAGCGCGATGAGCCCGGTACTGCAGGACCTGAGCCTCGGCGACGTGGCGATCGCCGCCGCGCTGGTGGCGGTCAACGGCGCGCTGTCCTTCGCGCTGTCGCTGGGCCTGGGCCGCCAGTTGGCGATCGCCGCGGTGCGCACCGTGGTGCAACTGCTCGCGATCGGTTACGTGCTGGGCTGGGTGTTCGGTCATCCGAGCTGGACCGTGGTGCTGCCGCTGATGATCCTGATGACGCTGGTGGCCGGCTTCGCCGGCGCCGCGCGCGGCGAGCGCACCTACGCGGGCCAGCGCATCGACAGCATCGTGTCGATCTGGGTGGGTTCCTGGGCGGTCGGCGCGGTCGGGCTGTTCGTGGTGATCCGCATCCATCCCTGGTACGAGCCGCAATATGCGATCCCGATCCTCGGCATGATCCTCGGCAATGCGCTGACCGGCGTCGGGCTCGGCGTCGAACGCATGACGGGCGAGCTGACCGCGCGGCGCGACCGCATCGAGACCGCTCTGGCGCTCGGCGCAACGCGCTGGGAAGCCGCCCGGGACGCCGCGCGCCAGGCCGTGCGCGCCGGCATGCTGCCGACCCTGAACCAGATGGCGGTGGTCGGCATCGTCAGCCTGCCGGGCATGATGACGGGCCAGGTGCTGGCCGGCCAGCCGCCGCTGCAGGCGGTGCGCTACCAGATCGTGATCATGTTCCTGATCGCGGCGGCCTCGGCGCTGGGCACGGTCGGCGCGGTGCTGCAGACCTACCGGCGCCTGTTCTCGGCCGACCACCGCTTCCTGTCCGCGCGCCTGGTCGAGCGCAAGCCGCGCAGGAAGCGGCGCTGAACGGCGCCTCGGCGAGCGGCCGAGGAGAGACGAAGCAAGGCTTACGGCAGGCGATCAAGACGCGCGCAAAAACGCGCCGCGCCAACCGGCACGGCGCGTCGCGCTTCATCACATCGATCAATACCGCCGCGCCGGCTCGCGCCGGACGGCGCGAGACACTCGACTCACTGCTGGATCGATACCGTCACGCGCGTGCCGTCGCTCATCGCGATGGTCTTCGCGCCGCCGCGCGTCGAGAGCGAGACGCGCTTGACCTCGCTGACGGTGACCGGCTTCGGGCACTGCAGGGTCTTGCCATCGGCGCTCACCGAGGTGGTGCCGTCGGGCGCGCTGGCCTGGAAGCTGATCTGCACCGTGGCCATGCCCTTGGCGTCGACCGAGGGCGCGAGCCGCACCTGGGTCTGCCGGACCATCGCGCCGTTCGCGTCGCGCGGCAGGGAATCGGCATCGGGGCAACCGTCGGGCATCGCCACCGCGCCCGAGGGCGGCACCGACTTCCAGTTGAAGTCGTCGGTTTCGCCCGAGCGGATCTTGCGCGTTTCCTCGGAGGCGCCGAAGCGCTTCGAATCGACCTTCACCGTGTACTGGAGCTGGCCGTCGTTGCCGCCGCTGGCGCTGCCCTTGATCGGCGGCGCCGCGTTCGCGGCGGAGCTGGCGAGGGCCGCCGCGAAGGCGACGGCGCACACGGCGACGGACGGAATACGCAGGCTCATGCTGTCCTCCTGATATTGCGCCGCCCAGCGGGCGGCGCCTGGTTATATGGCAAGACACGATGCACGCGGATATCCAGTCTAATCGCAAGCGGCGGCTTCGGTGACGCTTGTATGGAGCATGTTGTGGTGGCGTCACGCGCACCGCGCGACGAGGCGCCGGCGCCCTGTGCGAGCGCGGCCGCCGATGGCGCGCCGCAGCATGCCGCGCCGTCGCGCAGCCACGCTCGACGACAAAGGCCGCCACGCATCGCGCGGCGGCCTTTGTCGTTGCAACGCAAGATGGCCGGGGCGAAGCGGCCGGCGCAAACCCACCGCCCTCGCCGCCGCGTCACACGCCGCGTCAGAACCCGCTCAGCACCAGCTTGCCGATCGCGCGCCCGGCCTCGAGCAGGCGGTGCGCCTCGCGCAGGTTCGCGGCGTTGATGGCGCCGAGCTGCTGGCCGACCGTGGCGCGCAGCGTGCCCGCATCGACCAGCCGCGCCACCTCGGTCAGCAGCTTGTGCTGCTCGATCATGTCGAGCGTGCCGAACATCGAGCGCGTGAACATGAACTCCCAGTGGAAGGCCGCGCTCTTCGCCTTGAGCTGCTCGACCGGCACCGGTTTGGCGTTCTCGACGATGGTGCAAATGCCGCCCTGCGGCTTGACGATCTCGGCGGCCGCCGGGAAATGGCGGTCGGTATCGTTGAACACCAGCACGTAGTCGACCGACTCGAAGCCGGCCGCGCGGATCTGCGCCGGCAGGTCGCCGAAGTGGTCGACCACGTGGTCGGCACCAAGCTCGAGCACCCATTTGGCCGACTCGGGACGCGAGGCGGTGGCGATCACCGTCAACTGGCCGAGCTGCTTGGCGAGCTGGATGCCGATCGAGCCGACCCCGCCCGCGCCACCGATCACCAGCACGGTCTTGCCCGCGTCGCGGCCTTGCGGCGACACCTTCAGGCGGTCGAACAGGGCCTCCCAGGCGGTGATCGCCGTCAAGGGCAGCGCGGCGGCCGCCGCGAAGTCGAGCGAGGCCGGCTTGAGCGCAACGATCCGCTCGTCGACCAGGTGGTACTCGCTGTTCGCGCCGGGCCGCGTGATGCTGCCGGCGTAATAGACCGGATCGCCGACCCGGAACAGCGTGACCTCGGGGCCGACCGCGGCCACCGTGCCGGCCGCGTCCCAGCCCAGCACGCGCGGGCTGGGCTCCACCTTGTCCTTGGGCGCGCGCACCTTGGTGTCGACCGGGTTGACCGACACCGCCTCGACCTTGACCAGCAGGTCGCGGCCGCTCGGCGCGGGGGTGGGCAGCTCGACGTCGACCAGCGACTGCGGGTCGTCGATCGGGAGGTAACGGGTCAGGCCAATCGCTTTCATGTGCTTGCTCCTCGATGGGGAAACGGATGCTTCGATGGAGGCCATCCTACGCGGCCCGATCCTGGAGAAAAACCGACATAATGCCGGAAACATTTTTTTGGAAATCCGGATAATGAGCGAGCCTCGCGAGCCCCGGGCCACGCCTGCCGACAAACCGCTCGACCTGCTCGACGTCGCGCTGTTCGTGCGCGCCGCGCTGCTGGCCAATGTCTCGGCGGCCGGCCGCGAGTTCGGCGTGTCGGCCACGGTGGCCAGCAGCCGGCTGGCCCAGCTCGAACGCCAGCTCGGCGCTCGGCTGCTGCATCGCACCACCCGGCGCGTGACGCTGACCCAGGACGGCGAGCTGTTCCTCGCGCGTGCCCAGACGCTGCTCGATGCGGCCGACTCGGCCCGAGCGGCGGTCGGCCGGGCGCGCGGCGAGCCGCATGGCCGCTTGCGCATCTCGATGTCCTCCTCGTTCGGCCGCCAGCACGTGGCGCCGGTGATCCCGGCCTTCCTGCGCCGTTATCCGCAAGTCTCGATCGACCTGCGCCTGTCCGACGAGATCGTCGACCTGGTCGACGAGGGCATCGACCTGGCGATCCGGCTCGGCGCGCTGCGCGATTCGAGCCTGGTGGCGCGGCGCCTGGCGGTGAATCGCCGCGTGGTCTGCGCCTCGCCGGCCTACCTGGCCGAACACGGCACGCCCCATCATCCGGCCGACCTCGCGCGCCACGAATGCGTGGTGCTCGGCGACCAGCGCGACTGGGCCTTCGAGACGCCGGCCGGCCCGCTCACGGTGCGCGTCGGCGGGCGGCTGGTGGCCAGCAACGGCGAGGCGATCCGCGAGGCGCTGGTGGACGGCTTCGGCATCGCCGTCAAGTCCACCTGGGACGTCGGCCCGAACCTGCGCGACGGCTCGCTGGTGCCCGTGCTGGCCGACTATCCGCTCGCCGAGCCCTCGGCGATCTGGGCGGTCTACCCGAGCCGCGCCTTCGTGCCCTTGAAGCTGACCGCCTTCATCGATTTCATCGCCGCGCATTTCGGCGATCCGCCCTATTGGGATCGTGAGGGCGGCGTCGCGCCCCGGGTGCCGCGCTAGCGCGGCCGAAACCGGAAATCGCTCAGGACGACGAAACCGACGATCCGCACCGGGCCGACGCGGTGCCGCCACGCCACCCTGCCTTGGCGCCGCCCTGCCCGGCGCCGCGCCGAAACCGGCGGCCGGGCCGCGCCGACCGGCTACAATAGCGGCCTTCCCGGCGCGCGAGGCGCGCCGTTCCCGTCTCACGCGACCCGTCATGACCACGAATCTCGTCATCCAGAGCCCCGCGCCGCTGTCCCCGGTCCACCACAAAACCCTGCTCGCGCTGGCACGCGGCACCGGCCTCGCCTCGATCGACGAACAGGCGATCCGCATCGAGGGCGCGCAGCGCGCGCAGGCGCCCGACCTCGCCGTCTATTGCGGCACCCACGGCCTCGATTACGCCTTCGTCGAGGCGGGCCGCCGGCTCGGCGATTTCGGGCTGGTCGCGATGGACATGGATTCGACGCTGATCACCATCGAGTGCATCGACGAGATCGCCGATTTCTGCGGCCTCAAGGCCGAGGTCGCCGCGATCACCGAAGCCTCGATGCGCGGCGAGATCAAGGATTTCAACGAGAGCCTGACGCGGCGCGTCGCGCTGCTGGCCGGGCTCGAGGCGAGCGCGCTGGAGCGTGTCTACGAGGAGCGGCTGCAACTGTCGCCGGGCGCCGAGGCGATGCTGGCCGGCGCCCGCGCCGCCGGCCTCAAGACCCTGCTGGTGTCGGGCGGCTTCAGCTTCTTCACCGAGCGGCTCAAGGCACGGCTCGGCCTCGACTTCGCCCGGGCCAACACGCTCGAGATCGTCGACGGCAAGCTGACCGGCAAGGTGCTCGGCGAGATCGTCAATGCCGAGGTCAAGGCGCGCACCGTGCGCGAGACCTGCGCGACGCTCGGCTTCGAGCCCTCGCGCGCGATCGCGATGGGCGACGGCTCGAACGACCTGGCGATGATGGCCACCGCCGGCTTCTCGGTGGCGTTCCGCGCCAAGCCCGTGGTGCGCGAGGCGGCCAGCGTCGCGTTCGACCACGTCGGCCTCGACGGCCTGCTGCGCCTGTTCTGAAGTGCCGCGCGCGGCCCCGGCGCAAGCCGCGAGGCCCATGAAAAATGGCAGATCGGCTCCGGCCGATCTGCCATTTTTTTCAGCGCGCCGGACGGACGAGCGGCCGGCGATGCCGCCGTTTATCCGAGCGTCGCGGCCAGCGCGCGTTCGATGTCGGCGCGCAGGTCCGCCTCTTCTTCCAGGCCGACGTAGAAGCGCACCAGGGTGCCCTGCGACCAGCTCGGCCGCATCGAGGCGATGTCGTAGGGCATCGCGAGACTGCGCGCCCCGCCCCAGCTCCAGCCGATCGCGAACAGGTCGAGCGCCTCGACGAATCGGTCGATCTGCTCGGCACGATAACGCGCGTCGAACACCACCGAGAACAGCCCGCCCGCGCCCGTGAAGTCGCGCGCGAAGGCTTCGTGGCCCGGGCAGTCGGGCAGCTCGGGATGCAGCACCGAGGCGATCTCGGGACGCGTCTTCAGCCACTTGGCCAGCGCCAGCGCGCTGCGGCTGTGTGCCTCGAAGCGCAGCCGCATGTTCGGCAGGTTGCGCAGGACCAGCGAGCAGTCGTCGGCCGACACGCCCAGGCCGGTGCGCATGCGCGCCAGCTTGAGCCGCTCGTGGATCGCGCGCTCGGCCGTGATGGTCGCGCCCATCAGCACGTCGCTGCCGCCCGACTGGTACTTGGTGAGCGCCTGCACCGAGATGTCGACGCCGTGCTCGAAGGGCTTGAACGCCAGGCCCGCCGAATAGGTGTTGTCGATCGCGGTGATCACGCCGCGCGCGCGCGCCACCGCCGTGATGGCCCGCACGTCGGGCACTTCCATGGTCACCGAGCCCGGCGCCTCCAGCCACAGCAGGCGCGTTTCGGGGCGGATCAGCTCGGCGATGCCGGCGCCGATCAGCGGATCGTAGAAGCGCACGCTAATGCCGAAATCGCGCGCCAGCCAGTTGCCGAGATCGGCGTTGGGGCTGTAGGCGTTGTGCGGGACCAGCACGTCGTCGCCGCTCTTCACGATGCCGAAATAGACGTTCATGATCGACGCCAGCCCCGAGGGCTGCAGCAGCGCGTGCGCGCCGCCCTCGATCACGGCCAGTTGGCGCGCCAGTTCGAGCGCGGTGGGCGTGGCGTGCAGGCCGTAGCGCCACTTGTCGTCCTCGCGCCAGTCGAGCGCGCGCATCGTCGCCAGATCGGGGAACACCACGGTCGAGGCGCGCGCCACCGGCGTGACGAACGAGGCCCAGCCGGCGGGCAGTTCGCCTTCGGGCTGGACGATGCGGGTCTGGAGGGCGCGCGGCGAAGAGGTATCGGTCATATGAGGGAGAGGAGGCAGGGGAAACGATCCGCACAGGGTAGCCCGATTCGCGGAGCTTGGCCCGGTACAGTCGCCGGCGACGTCGCCGAGCCGGTCGGCGCGGGCGCGCCGGCGAGGCTGGGTGGAGATGTCATGCGGTTCGCGAAGGCGTCGCGAAACAGGTCGGCACAGCGGCGGACCAGGCGGTGTTCACCGCGGCGGCCGCCCCGCTCGGCGATGGCCGGGCCGGGGCGCGCCGCTTGCTGCATTGCGTCAGCGCCGGCTCAGTCCGAGGTGGAAAGATTGCCGACGCCGCCGACCGCGTGCCCCGCGCGCGGCGCCGCCCCGGTAGCCGCGGCACCGGAAGCGGGCACGGCCGGCGCCGGAGCATGCCCCGTCTGCCCCGCATGGCTCGCGCCGCCGGCCGGGCGCAGCACCACCGGCTGCGGATCCGATTCGTCGGCATTCATGCGATCGGCCGACAGCGCGCCCGATGCATCGAAATGGCCGACCCAGACGCCGGTGATATTGGTGCCGTCGTTCGACTCCTCGATCTCCAGCGTATCGCCGTCCCGATCGCCCGCCAGCAGGATCACCTGGCCCGTGTCGGCGTAGCGATATTCGCCGTGCACGCCCGGCTCGTCCGTCTTCGGGCCGAGATGGGCCACGATCGCGCGGCCGCCCAGCGTGCCGTCGTAGCGCGGCAGCTTCTCGAGCGCCGGATCCGGCTTCAGCGGCTTGGCGGGCGCCGTGTCGTCGCGCTCGGGAGGGGCCGCGGCGGCGGCGGCGGCCGCCTCCGCGGTCGAGGCGCCCGAGGTAGCGGCCGCCGGCGGCTGGCTTGGATGCGTCTGGGCGTGCAGCGCGCCG
Organism: Burkholderia sp. Ax-1720; assembly: GCF_011753035.1. NCBI lineage: Bacteria > Pseudomonadati > Pseudomonadota > Betaproteobacteria > Burkholderiales > Burkholderiaceae > Burkholderia > Burkholderia sp. Ax-1720. The sequence continues at coordinate 27,808 of NZ_VWWK01000013.1, forward strand.
GCTGCCAGCGCGCAGGCGAGCGCTGTCGCGAGTCGGGATCGGATGCGGGATCGGTTTCGGCTTGCGGCTGCCACGTCGGCTTGCTCCTTTTTACCAGGGGTCGGCAATCAGTCCATGCGCTCGAACACGGCGGCGATCCCCTGCCCGCCACCGATGCACATCGTCACGAGCGCGTAGCGGCCCGAGATCCGGTGCAGTTCGTACAGCGCCTTCACGGTGATCAGCGCGCCGGTCGCGCCGATCGGGTGGCCCAGCGAGATGCCCGAGCCGTTCGGGTTGACCTTGGCCGGATCGAAGCCGAGCTCGTTCGACACGGCGCAGGCTTGCGCGGCGAAGGCCTCGTTGGCCTCGATCACGTCGAGATCCGCAACCTGGATGCCCGCTTTTTCCAGCGCCTTCCGGGAGGCCGGCACGGGGCCGATCCCCATGTAGGCCGGATCGACGCCGGCATGCGCGTAGGACAGCAGCCGCGCCAGCGGCTTGAGCCCGCGCGCCTCGGCCACGCGCCGCTCCATCAGCGTGACGGCCGCGGCCGCATCGTTGATGCCCGAGGCATTGCCGGCCGTGACCGTGCCGTTTTCCTTCGCGAACACCGGGCGCAGCTTGGAGAAATCCTCGGCGCTCGCGTCGTGGCGCACGTGCTCGTCGCTATCGAAGAGCACGGTGCCCTTCTTCGAGCCGATCTCGATCGGCAGGATCTGCGTCTTGAAATAGCCGGCGCGGCTCGCGTGCGATGCGCGGCGATGCGATTCGAGCGCCAGCGCATCCTGCGCCTCGCGCGTGATGCCGTATCTGGCGGCCACGTTCTCGGCCGTCACGCCCATGTGGATCGACTGGAACGGGTCGTGCAGCGCGCCGAGCATCATGTCGACGATCTTCGCGTCGCCCATGCGCTGCCCGAAACGCGCGGCCGGCATCGTGTACGGCGCGCGGCTCATGTTCTCGGCGCCGCCGGCCACGGCGATGTCGGCATCGCCGAGCAGCACGCTCTGCGCGGCCGAGACGATCGCCTGCAGGCCCGAGCCGCACAGGCGGTTCACCGTCACCGCCGGCGTGTGCTGCGCGATGCCGCCCTCGATCGCGGCGACGCGTGCCAGGTACATGTCGCGCGGCTCGGTATGCACCACGTTGCCGAACACCACGTGCCCGACTTCCTCGCCGTTCACGCCCGCGCGCTCCAGCACCTCGCGCACCACGCGCGCGCCGAGCTGGGTCGGCGAGAATTCCTTCAGGCTGCCGCCGAAACCGCCGATCGCGGTGCGCACACCACTGACCACCACCACTTCGCGCTGCTGCATAGTGCCTCCGATGTCATCTGTTGGTGACCCGCAGGGTAATACGGATGCGGGGCGCGGCGATCGAGGATTCCTTCGAGCGGGCCACCGCCGCCGGGGACGGCCGGCGGCGCTCGCGATCAGCCCTCGAGCAAGGCGCGGACCGCGTCCGCCTCGGGGATCGGGGCCACCGCGCCATAACCGCGCGTGGACAGCGCGGCTGCCGCGTTGGCGTAGCGCGCGGCCGTGAACGGATCGTCGCCGGCCACGATTCGTGCGATGAAAGCGCCGCCGAAGCAGTCGCCCGCGCCGGTCGCGTCGAGTGCCTCGACCGCGAAGCCCGGCACCAGGCGCCGCTCGTCGCGCGTGGCGACATAGGCGCCGTCCTTGCCGAGCTTCAGCGCGACCACGGCCGGGCCGCAATCGAGCAGCGCGTCGACGATCGCGTCGCGCTCCTCATGGCCGGTCAGCAGGGTCACGTCGTCCCAGCTCGGCAGGCAGATGTCGGTGCGCCGCAGCGCCTCCAGCATCACCGCGCGGGCCCGCGCGAGCGGCCAGAGCTTGAGCCGCAGGTTGGTGTCGAAGCTCACGCGCACGCCGTTCGCGCGCGCATGGTCGATCGCCGCGAAGGCCGCGTCGCAGGCGCTCGCGCTGATCGCGAAGCTGATGCCCGACAGATGGATCACGCGAGCCGCCGCGATCGCCTCGAGCGGCAGCTCGCCGCTCGCGTAGCGGCTCGCCGCGGAGCCGGCGCGCAGGTAGTCGAAGGCGTGGCCGTGCTCGCCGTGCGAGACGAAATAGACGCCGGTCGGCGCCGAACGATCGACGCGCACCGTCGCGGTGTCGACCTGCTCGCGCCGCCACAGCTCGAGCAGGAGCCGGCCGAAATGGTCGTCGCCGACCGCCGACACGAAACCGGTACGCGCGCCCTGGCGCGCCGCGGCGATGCAGAAGTTCGAGGTATCGCCGCCGAAACCCTGCAGGTATTGCGGCGACCCCGGCTGGGACTGGTTGAATTCGACCATCGCCTCGCCGAAGGCGAGGACTTCGGGGTACACCGGCGCCATCGACTCCGTCATGCCGCGCCGACCTCGCCCCACAGATCGTGGCCGTCGGCGCCGGTGATCGTCACCGGCACGAAATCGCCGACCTTGTAGCGCTTGGCGCCCTGCGCCGGCTCGACATAGACCACGCCGTCGATTTCCGGCGCGTCGGCCGCGGTGCGGCCGATCCCGCCTTCGGCGTTGACTTCGTCGATCAGCACCTTCAGCGTCTGGCCGACCTTGCGTTCGATGCGCGCCGCCGAGATTTCCTCGGCCACTTCCATGAAGCGCGCGCGGCGTTCCTCGCGCACCTCGTCGGGCAGCGCACCGTCCAGTTCGTTGGCGGTAGCGCCCTCGACCGGCGAATAGGCGAAGCAGCCGACGCGATCGAGTTCCGCCTCGCGAATGAAGTCGAGCAGGGTCTCGAACTGGGCTTCCGTCTCGCCGGGGAAACCGGCGATGAAGGTGCTGCGGATCGTCAGGTCCGGGCAGATCTCGCGCCACTTGCGCACCCGGTCGAGCACCTTCTCGGCATTCGCCGGGCGGCGCATGCGCTTGAGCACGTCCGGGTCGGCGTGCTGGAACGGCACGTCCAGATAAGGCAGCACGTGACCGCGCGAGGCGCCCTCGGCCATCAGCGGGATCACCTCGTCGACGTGCGGATACGGGTAGACGTAATGCAGGCGCACCCAGGTGCCGTATTGCGCGGCCAGCTCGCCGAGCGCGGCGACCAGCTCGGTCATGCGCGTCTTGAGCGGGCGGCCATTCCAGAAGCCGGTGCGGTACTTGACGTCGACCCCGTAGGCGCTGGTGTCCTGCGAGATCACCAGCAGTTCCTTGACGCCCGACTTGAACAGGTTTTCCGCTTCCAGCATCACCTCGGCGACGGGGCGCGAGACCAGGTCGCCGCGCATCGAGGGGATGATGCAGAAGGTGCAGCGGTGATTGCAGCCTTCGGAAATCTTCAGGTAAGCGTAATGGCGCGGCGTGAGCTTGATGCCGGCGGCCGGCACCAGGTCGGTGAACGGGTCGTGCGGCTTGGGCAGGTGGCTGTGCACCGCCTGCATCACCTCGCCCAGCGCATGCGGACCGGTGACGGCCAGCACCCTCGGGTGCACTTCCTCGATCAGGCCGGCGCCGCTCGCGCTCTTCTTGGCGCCCAGGCAGCCGGTCACGATCACCTTGCCGTTCTCGGTCAGCGCCTCGCCGATCGCGTCGAGGCTCTCCTGCACGGCATCGTCGATGAAGCCGCAGGTGTTGACGACGACCAGGTCGGCGCCGTCATAGGTGCCGGAGATTTCGTAACCCTCGGCACGCAGCTGGGTGATGATTTGTTCGGAGTCGACCAGGGCCTTGGGGCAGCCGAGGGAGACCATACCTATACGGGGGCTTACAATCTTTTTAGACATCTGGAATCGTGGAGCATGGCAGCAAAGGCGAGAGTTTACAGCTATTTACGGTTCAGCGACCCAAAACAAGCAGCCGGCGGCAGCGTAGACCGACAGATGGAGTACGCCTCCCGCTGGGCAGCAGATAATGAGATGGAACTCGATGCGTCCCTTTCACTGCGTGACGAGGGGCTGTCGGCCTACCACCAGCGGCACGTCAAACAAGGCGCTCTGGGTGTTTTCCTCCGTGCGATCGAGGATGGTCAAGTGCCGGCCGGCTCCGTATTGATCGTCGAGGGGCTCGACCGCCTGAGCCGCGCCGAACCGATCCAGGCTCAGGCACAGTTGGCTCAAATCGTGAACGCTGGTATCACGGTGGTTACAGCCAGCGACGGCCGTCAATACAACCGCGAGCGGTTGAAAGCGCAGCCGATGGACCTCGTATACAGCCTGCTGGTGATGATCCGAGCGCACGAGGAGTCCGACACGAAGAGCAAGCGCGTTAAGGCCGCAATCCGACGCCAGTGCCAGGGCTGGATTGCCGGCACCTGGCGAGCGCCGATCCGGGTCGGGAAGGATCCGCAGTGGGTTCGAGAAGTGGGCGGGAAGTTCGAACTCATCCCGGAGCGGGCCGCCGCAATTCGGTTGGTGGTCGACATGTATAAAAAGGGGCATGGAGCCGTCCACACGCTGCGCCACCTTCACGGCCGAGGGTTGGCGATCACCGATGCCGGCCTACCTGGCGCCTCACAGCTCTACAAACTCCTCGCAAATCCAATGTTGATCGGGGAGAAGACAGTCAAGCTCGACGGCGAACACTTCAGGCTGCAAGGCTATTACCCCGCCGTCCTTACCTCGGCCGAATTCGCAGATCTCCGCAACCTAGCCGCGCAACGCGGCCGCCGGAAAGGTAAAGGCGAGATTCCTGGTGTGGTGACCGGTTTGGGCATTACTTACTGCGGATACTGTGGCGCGGCGATCGTCGCTCAGAACATCATGGGGCGTCGACGCATGGCCAACGGCCTTCCCTATCCGGGCCACCGCCGGCTGCACTGCGTCACCTACAGCTCCAGCGCCGGTTGTAAGGTCAGCGGCAGTTGCAGCGTCGCGCCGGTCGAACACGCGCTAATGCATTATTGCTCGGACCAAATGAACTTGACCAGGCTGCTCGAAGGCGATGTGGGCGTCACCGCCGCGACCGCGCAACTAGCAAGCGCCCGTCAGTGGGTTGCAAAGCTAGAAGCCCAGATTCAACGTTTCACGGACGCCCTACTTCTTGACGATGGCGAAGCGCCAATCGCCGTGTTACGCCGCGTTCGCGAGCTCGAAAGTCAAGTTGTAAGCGAGCGCCGCAATGTCAATGTCCTAGAGCAAAAGCTCACAGCATCAGTATCAAACGTTGCGCCCGTGTCTGCAAACACATGGCGGGATTTAGTGCAAGGCGTGGCAAGCCTCAGCTATGACGCACGCATGACTGCTCGCCAGCTCGTCGCCGACACCTTCTCGAAAATTGTTGTATATCAGGCAGGATTTCGCCCCGACATCGACAACGGCAGCATCGGACTTCTTCTCTTCGCGAAGCGCGGCACGATACGCACGCTTCACATCGATCGCAGGACTGGCGAATGGCGAGCGGCACAAGAACACGACCTCGCGGAAAACACTCTTCCATTCGGCCTAGGCAATGCTGAACCGGCATAAGCATCACGATGGCCGCTCGATCACGAGAACAGGAATCGAAATCCTTAATTATTCATATATTTCAATCACTTACAACAAAACATGGGAATATGTGGTGTCGTGAGCGCCTTGTCTGGCGTTACGCAAAATCCTCATCTTCCAAAATAATTTCGCGCCTCTCATGGTCGAAAATTCCGCGCCTCAACGGAACTTCATTCAGTCTGCTTCGGCACTGGCTGCTCGGATGTTGTGGCTGTATTCTCTTTTGCAGTTCGGAGCGCACTGAGGGTACCGATGCCCGCTTTGGCGAGATCCTTGACCTGGTCCGCAAAATCTGGCACCAAATTTAGAGCCTGTTTCACCACTGGTGACGATGCCAATTCATGCAACGGACTGCCATGATTCTCGGAGTCGACGAACCGAAGTGGCAATTCGTCAAGGCGTGTCAGTGCAGTCGACAACAAACGAGCCTCCATCTCTTTGTCGAAGCGTGCAGTCTCACGCCGGAATCCTTCGTAAGCGCGCGACACGGAGGCCTTGAATGCATAATCCTCTGACAACTTGAAGCGCTGCCCAATTTGCTTAGTTGATAGCCATGCAAACCATACTGGCGCCCCCACCGACAGCAACGACAGAGCCATATTAAGTGCAACTACCGATGGCGCAACTGTTGGACTGTTGAACAAGTTGGTCAATGAATGCAGCTGCTTCGATCCAAAAACGCCTCCCGCTGCAAGCGCACACACCAATCCGCAAACCCAAACCCACATCGATCGTGACAAGGCGGACGATCGCTCAGAAAACGCCGCAGCAAGACCAACGCTCGTTGCTGCCGAATATGCAGTTTCGCACCGCTGCATCACTGCCTTTGCCTCAGTGGCGACTTGAGTCATCTCCAAGTTGAGTTTTTCTGCGTGGTCCCTCACTTCAAGAATCTTCTTATAATCATCGGTCGCACCAGTAACATACGACCCCACCTGTTTTCGCGCTTCGTCTAAAGACTCCAAATCCTCTGGAAGCTTATCCGCAGCTTCATATGCACTCTCGATACGAGAGAGTATTGCATCGAGATTTCCTGCTCTCGGTTCGAAGTTATTCAGCAGTGCCTCGAGTGCCCTAATTCTGCGAGTCAATTGCCTACGTGTTTCAACGGAATCAGCAGGATGAGTCCGAGACACATCCCTGAATACGTTTTCAAGCGCTGTACGCAACCCTTGAAGAGTGAGCTGGTATGCTAAAACACCAGCTGCGGCATTTCCCGGAATGTTTACAATGGTGTTTGTACGCAGATATTGAAGTCGCCTAATATAATCTTGGACGCGTGGATAAGCATCTCCAACTGGGACCTGATCACCCCGCTCATCGATGAAAGAAATAATGCCATCGACCTCTTCCCTCAACTCCTGTCGCGTAACCCCAGGAAAACTCCAGTTCGATGTAGCAATATTGAATGGCTCATCGTGCGGGATTCGAGTCTGAAGCTCGCTAGAAATTTGCGCAAGTTCTACTTTTATGCCTTCTAATGTTGGATGCATCACGTTCCCCGATCGATAATTATAGTATGGTCGAATGCTACCAAAATTGCCCCTCCCGGTCACTTGGGAAGCAACACCATCCCTTGATAGGGAAGCAGCCGCAGCATTGCGCAGGCGGCCTCGACGTTCGAGATCGTGAACCACTCTTCCCAATCGTCTGGCCGCCGGATCACAACAGACCGTTTCTCTTCAGCTGTCTGGTGCATGTGCTTTATGCCCTCGTGCTTCTCGGCGTTCACGATCAGCATCGACATGGCGATCGATTCCAAGCCATCCGGCTCCTGTCAAGCACCCCATACACAGCGGTCGCCAGCCAGCGAGGCCGAGCCGATACTCAAGTGCTTCCCAGTTCAACATAGATTATGTCGTAGGTATCAGACAACGCTGGCCGGCTTCTCGCCCGCCATCTCCGACCTAGCGTTGATCGTAACGTAGCGCTTTCCTGGCGGCGGATGAGCCTTGGGGGTCATGCCGAAGTTGGCCCCTCTCGGCGCCGTCGCCGGCTGCGCACACGATCGGCGCTAAATAGTCAGGGTAGATCTCCTGCTTCCAGGGCTCGCGATCGTAGAGCAGGCCGAGTGACAATAGCCGGAGTTGATTCGGCTCCTCAAGCTCATCAGGTGCTCAATGGTTTGCGCACATGGTTTGCCCTCCAGACTGACCTATTAATCAACGCGCTGGGCACTGCCCAGGAAGTATGTATGCTACATGAGCGCTGCGGTAGTTCTTCAACAATCCGTTACCAGTATGTCCTTCTGGCAGGAAGGAAATTTCGGCTTGTTCCCGACCAATTAACCATTTAGCAGCCACGGTAGAGATATAGCCGCCACCTGGGCCGCCCCAAGCCTGTTGTCTCACCTCAATAGTCGGTTGACTTCCGTATCTCGCGACCATGTCGCGCAGTTGCGTCACGTACTCGGTATCGAAATCTAACTCTCGGGTATACGCGACTAGTCGCCCATAGCAGAACGAGAAGTTTGCCGGACCAAGTTCCATCACCTTTCCATCTGGGCCGTAGTGGGCCTCCATATAAACTCCTGCAACCAAGGTGCTAGTGCTAAGCGCCCAGCCCTGCCGGCGAGCTATTTCTTCGACTTCACTTACGCTCATGGAAGTCCGAAAGCCGTCTACATCGAAAGCAGACGCCGAAAAAGGTGTTGTAGCCAACAACGCGACAAAAATTATCCTTCTGATATGCCCCCGTTCTTGCCGCCCCGTTACGCTCACCCTGCGGCTAAACGAAACGCGCCCCACTTGAAATTTGTGCATACCCGACCCCGATTTTTCCCGTTGAACCTGCAGCTTATCTCGAAATATACTGTATAAAATTACAGGTATTTGTGCCCATGGTTCTCCCTCCTTTCGACCCACCGCAGCTTGCCGACCTAGAACGCATCTGGCGCCGGTGCAGCTACGACGACGTGCATGTGCTGATCTTCGAGGTTCTGCATCAGCGCGTGACTTTTCGTGAACTCAGTACGCTTGGGCACGACGCAACACGCCTCCTCGAAGCGGAAGGCGAGTCATGCCGTCCGCTTAGAAAAATGAATAGGCAACTTTTTTTTGAGATGGAACGAGGAGGCTCGCTCGTCAATCGCCACGACCCGATCGCACCATTTTCGGACAATTGGCTTGCGCGAGACGCCGTGCGCCGCAATCTATACAGCTCACCTGCCGAACCTGACCCAGGCACCGTCAAAGTTCACCAGTTGCCCGAGTTCATGCGCGTCACATGGTGCCAGCTGCGAGCAGCATGGCACGACATCGGACGGCGGCTTCCCTACGAGCAATCCGTGGGGCAGCGCCTTGTACTGGAAACCGTGCTTACCCGCCGCATCTTTCGTAGGGCACTCAAGCTTGCACGCGCCGCCGAAGCAACATGCCCTCAGTCGCCTGAGTTGAAGCTACTCCGGCAAATGCTAGAGATCGAAGTATCTGATCATGGTTAGAGATGCAGCAAGCCTTCGTGCTCCGCCAACTGCGTCCTCCTCGCCATCCTTCTGCAAACCTCACAGACGCTTGTCATTCCGTGATGGCGTCGGCCGCATCCTTCAGCTTCGCTTGCACATACTGAACGTGCTGCGGCTCCTCTCGGAAACCCAACGAGATGATGCCGACCAAACCGTCCTGGCGAAATGGGGCTCGTGCGGCGCAAACCCAGGCGACACCTTGCCCTTGCAAAAATTCTCCAGCGATCGTTCGAGGACGATAGTCCCGACAAACTACCTCCCCCGCCATCATGCGAGCGGTGTCGTCAAGCGCCTCATGCTCGCCGACAGGCCATAGGACATCGCCAACGCCATCAAATGTCCGCTCACGCCCGCTAGGCAGCCGCATGTACACCACGCGACGCTGATTGGCGAATACAGAATGAACAACGATCGATGAAGAGCCCGTCAGGTGCAGCAATTCGCTCGCCTCTGCATCGATCTCTGCGTCGCTTTTCAGGACAAAGCGTGCGCACTTGCCAATCTCGCTCGCAATGGCACGCCATTCTCCGGAATAGAAAAGCCATCCCAGAATGAGCACCACGAGCAAGATCACAAGCCGCGCAAGGCCGCCCCACGATTTCAGTTGCCTGTTGATGATCCCCAGCAGATAACCTCGCACTCCACCCTGCGACGCCGACCGCTCTACCTCGTAGTCCTTCTTGGCCATCACAGGCCCGTTGTATAGCGCGTAGCGCCAGTGCCGAAGTGGGCAGTCAGCACCTGGTGCCGAGGCCTCTTACCGGCTGCAGCCAAACCGATATGAACCCACGTTCCCTCCTGGATCAGTTGATCAAATTCGATCCGGGCCGCGGCAAGTCGCTTGCAGATGTCAAGCGGCGATCCGAATCCTGGGCAGATAAAGTCAGCGGCTAGCCCCTGGCCATGAGCACTGTTCGTGGCGCCACCCACCGCGCGGTTCAATGCATGGCAGCGATACCCCGACGATATGAGCACCGGCTTGTCGCCAAGTTCTGCCCGCACTTTTTCCAGCAACTGCGCCGTTCGAGTGAGGTTCACAAGGGTTTCCGACGAGGGTGTGTTGTCGATTCTGCGGCGGGCTGCGGTTTCACTTTGCGTTAGCTCCGACAGTGTGAAGTGGTCCGTCAGCTTCATCAGCTCCTCCATACGAAAGCAGCCGCATATAGCTGCCGTAAACGAAAAAACCGCACTGAGGCGGTCATATAAAAACTCTGCGTAGCGGCTAAAAATCAATGAAATCGATCAGGCGTCCATCGGTGGCTTCGGCCACTCCACGCTCAATGGAAAGCCGGCCTGATCAGTGACATCGCGCAATTTTTGGCGATACTCGGCCCAATGTGCGGCCTTATCGCGTGCGCTTGCTGGTGCATCAGGGGGAATCGTAGTGCGGTGATCGGAGTCTCGCAGGCAGGCATCGCGCTGCTCTCGAATGACAACCGCTCGAAATTTTTCCTCGTTGGCAGCAAACTTCTCATGGATGAGCTCGTCATCCGGCTGCGGCTCGGGACGCTTCCATGCTGCGATCCATGGAAGACCCGTAAGCTCTCCGGTTGATGGGTCGAGAGATTGGCCTACGAGGAAATCAACGCCGTGTAACGCGCCTGGGTACAGCTCTTTGATCGTCGCGATCATGTGATTATGCGAGTAAACGTCAGGCATACCCCTCCTTATTGGTTTCGCAGAACAACGGCGCGGAAGTAGCAACGCGTATTACCTGCTTCCTTGCGCATCCCTATCAATACCCACGGAGCTGGTAGGTCGAGCCAGTGGGCGCCGACGTCGATACCAATATCCATAATGCCCCACTCCGCAATACCCGAATCCCACTGCACGCGTACGCCCGCACCAGCCTTGCCATTGATGTTTGCCCACAAGTCATCGATCTCAACATTCAGTTTCCGGCCGCGCCACACAAGGTTGAGATTCCCATTTGTCTCGAGAATCAGCTGTCCGCGCAAAAAAACGCTACCCCAGTCATCAACACGCCAGGTCACTGCGGTGTAGTCCGAGTTGATTGCCTCAATACCTCCATCGTCGCTAGCGCGTAGGTAGGCGTGCCGATCAAGTTGAGGAAGTCGTCCGCGCTACGAATGTTCACCGCGCGGCCCAGTAACGACACATCAGACGGTGGCTCATACGACACTATCGTCCCGGAAATAACCACCTCAGCGGGTTTCAAAAACGCGTGGTCGGCCACTTCGGCACCGGATTCGACCGGGTTCTCCGTGGTCTCCAGATCACTCGAGTGCAATTCGTCAGTGACTACATCGAGCGTGATCGTGCCGATCTGGGTGCGCAGCACCCGCTGCTCTGCCGCCATCGCCCCTCCTATTACGCGACAACCGTGCTCGCCGCGTTCTGGATCGCCGCACGGCTCTGTCGGTTAAGCATCGCTTCGATCTCGCGCGCGACCGCTCGCGGGTCGTCGCTCTGCATGTTGACGGTGGTGGTGTTTGTGACGTTCGCGTTCACCGTCTGGCTGCTAGTCGCCCCCCCGCCGGCACTGCGCCGTCGGCGGCGCCCTGGATCTGATACGGGATGGCGACGGCCGCACGCGCCGCATCCGCTATAGCCCCTCCAGCATCACCGGCACCGTTGACGTCGATAGCGCCACCACCAAACAGCCGCGCGACAACCCCAATGGTCTTCTCGATCATGGCGCCGAGGCTCGGGAAATAGCTCTTGATCCGATCGATCGTTCCCTTCACGAAATCGCCAATGCGCCCGAACGTGCCGATGAACAAGTCCGCGATCCGGTTCAGCATCCGATCGACGGCCGCGCCAGCAGTTGCGAAATCTCCCGTAAAGAACGCGAAGAACCAGTCGAGCAGGTCCGCCATCAACCCGAACGCCGTGCTGAGCGCATCCCACATCTGGCCGAACACGGCACCAATCAATGCGACCGCCTGGCCGAACCCGAACCGCAGATGATCCCAGACCTCGCTGGCGATCTGCATTACCGTGTCGCCGTTGCGCCCCCACCAGCGCTCGATGTCGCGCAGAAACGCCGCAATCTCAGCTCGCACAACGGCAATGGGCTCACGCAGCATCTCCCAAAACTCCCCGAACTGAGCCTCGCCGCCGTCCAGGTAGGTCATGAAGTCGTCGATCAGTAGCAGCAATATGCCGACTGCGGCGACAAGCCAGAACACCGGGTTCGTTGCGAACGCGAGCAGGGCCGCTCGCTTGAACCAAGCGAGCGCCCCACCCACCACCAGTAACGCGACGCGCATACCTCCAATTCCGTCCGTCACGCGAGCGATGAACCGAAACAAATTCACGAGGACCTGGCCAGCCGTGTAAACGATCCTGACAAAGCGACTGATACCTTCCTGGATCAGCTCCCGGTTATTCCGCATTAGCTCTTTGAGGGCGGCGATCAGCGCCTTGAGCTGAGGGAGGATTCCAATGGCAATATCGGTTCGCAACGCTCCAAATCCAAACGAGATATCTGCGATCTGGTCCTTCCAAGCGCTAGCCGCATCGGCCTGTTCAGCCGTAGACACACCCCACGCGTTCGCCTCATCGAATAACGCCTGCAACTCACTGCGCGTCAGGCGTAGCGTCTGCACCATCGAAGCATCTGCGCCAATCTTCGATAGAAAAGCCATCTGTTCCGGCTTTGACAGCTTCGCCAGCTTGTCTTGCACATCTCCGAGCACATCGGAGAACTGGCGTACTGAGCCGTCCGCATTTCTCGCACGAAGGCCGTAATGCTCAAATGCCATCGCGCCACGGCCAACACCTGCAGCTGCTTCACCGATCACTCTCGACATACCTTGGATCGTCGACGTTGCCGCAGCAGCCGATGACCCTGTTTGCTCGGCCGCATAGCCCAGGAGTTGGATAAGCTCGACGCTCTCTCCTGTCTCGCGCGAGACCTGGTTCAGCGCGTCGAGGCCGTCCAGAGACTTCGCGAGCCACCCCGTCACGACGGCGGCCACGCCGGTAACCGCCGCCACCGCGCCGCTGGCTGCCTTAGCGACACCCGCCAACTGCTCGCGGAAGGCCTTCGCCTTGGTCACATCGGTCGTGACGCCGAGCTTCACCACGAATTCGTCTAGGGTCATCGCTTCCTATCCACCTTGGTTCCAGTTTCGTGCTCGCGCTGCGCCTGCACTTCGTCCCACGCCCGCATCGCCTCATGCATGTCGCAGAGGTCGGCCAGGGTATAAGTCGTGCGCAGTGCATGCAGCGTCACGCCACTGAAGCCTCGGGCAATGGGTCCCCAGATGAACCAGTCGATTCCGTCGCCTTCCCCACCCGGAGCCGTCCCATCACGCTCGTGATGAGACTGGAAAAGGCGCTTGCGCCGAAAAAATCGGCGTACTGGTATCTGATCCCGGCCATCAGCACCGGAATGAGGTGCCTGCGGTACTGGTTGAAATGCTCGTTAAACTTGTCGCGCACGCGATACGGCGGCCCGCCGTTCACCGACGCCGCAGTCGAGGCCCAAACTACCGCCTCCAACTGAACGACCTCTGGCCGGCCGAGATTCGACAGGATCGTCGAGACGCAAGCGGCCGCGATCGCGGTCGGGTCCACGTCCTCGGCCGAACCAAGCCTACCGGCTTGCATGCCTTGCAGCAGCACGCCAGCATTCTTCAGCGCTGACCATGCGCCGGCCGCGTCGGCCGGCGTCATCACGTAGCGCACGCCGTCCAATTCAATGTCATGTTGTTTGTCCATCAGTTACCGAGCCCCTTCTCCAGGTCCATGGTGAGTTTCTCGAACACCAGCACCCATTCGTTCGGGTTGTGGCTAGTGCCACGCGTGTACTTCGGGCGGGTCGTGAAATAGCCCTTGCTGGCCGTCACTACGTCCTCGTTCAACAGGTCACGGATGTTCAGCTCAAGCGGCGTGAAGGTCTTCAGGTGGGTCTGCTGCTGGATGCGCAGCGCGTTCAGGAACTTATTGTTCACGCTGTGCTGCTTGATCTTCAGCGTCACCTTCCCGGAATCGTCGGCCGACGCCACGAAAATGCCCGTACCGTTGGCCCCCACCGTCATCGTGCCGGCATCCGTGTTGTATTCGGCCTGGATCACGTCCCCGCCGTCCGACCAGTCGTCGATCGGCACGCCGTTGATCAGCACCGACACCTGTTTCGGGTCAAAACTAGCCATCTGTCAGGCTCCAATAAAAAACCCCGCCGAAGCGGGGCGCATGTTGCGTATCCGACTGATCACCGGTCGAAATTGACGATCACATCTACGCCGTGCACCGCGCCGCTCAGCTTGATCGCAGTCTGGATCGGCGGCGCCCTGCGCTTCTCGCGGTCGCTCGCGGACAGGTTGTCCACCGTGTCGCACCAGACGTAGAAGCCCTCGTCAAGGTAGTCGCCTGTCTCCAGGGTGCCGAACGCGTCGCCGTTCCACACACCCGGCGCGAACGCGCCGTTGCGCCGCCCCTCGCGGCAGACGCGTTCGACCGCCGCGACCAGCTGCGGCGTGCCGAAATCGGTAAGCGGTACCTTGGTCGGGCTGCGATAGAGCGTGGCGAACACCTCCTTCTGCACCGCATCGATGAACCAGTCGAGGATGTGGATTTCGTCGAAGAAACGCCCGCCGATCACCGTGCCCTCGGCGACCATCGCCACCTCGTCGAAGTAGGTGTAGAAATTCAGCCCGAGCCGGCGGCATTTGTTCGCCTCGGTCAGGCCCAGGTTGTCGGCCTCAACCGTCGGTAGCGTCTTGAACTTCATCGTCAGCGTGGAATTGTTCGCCGCGAAGTTGATCGACAGCCCGCGCGCGAGAAACGACAGGATCGCGTAAGGATCGGTCTTGTCGTAAGTGCCGACCGTCCGATAGTTGGTCTTGTCGAACAGGCGCTTGAACACGTTGCCCGGCACGAACTCGATGTGCTCCGGGTTCATGGTCGTCACCCCGAAGATCTTGCGCGGCGCCGCCTGCGTCCAATCGGCCACCTCCTGCAGTTCCCCGTCTGGCAACTGCGCGGCCACCGCCAGGGCATACCAGCCGGGTTGCCGATCTTGAATCGCCGCCGCGGCGTCGATCACGGATTCCGCCGGCAGCGACACGGCATCAGCGCCCGATACCAGCCGCGCCTGGCCATTCTCCAGCTTCATCATGCCGCCCAGGTACGCGCCGGCCTGTCCGTCGTCGGCCACGTATCGGAAAGCGGGGCCGGCACCGGCATCGGCTGCCGTGAAGGCGAAGCGGTTGCCGGCCTCGTCGAACGAGCACGACCAGGGCGCGTCGTCGCCGGCGGCCTCGTTGATCGCCGTCACCACGTCGTCGTAGGTCACCGCGCCCGTCAGGTTGAGCGGCCCCACCTGCATTGCGTCATCACCCAGCGTCACGGTCAGGTAACCAGCACTCATGGCATGGAAATCGGACACGGGTGCGGTCACGGGCGAGCCGATCAGCGCAGCAGCCGTCGCCGGCAGCGCTCGCTCCGTCTTGACCCATCGACCGATCATCAGCTCCTTCGGGCGCGGCTGCTGCGCCATGAACCGGCGCGTCGCGCGCGCCGTCTCCGAATTCGTGCCGAATGCGGCCTCGACGTCGGGCTGCTGGGTCGCGTAGATATACAGCGTGCTCGCGTCCGTGAATCCATGATTGCTTCCTATCCTGCCACCAGCCATCCCTGGCGTTGAACACCGAAAACGGTGCGATCAGGAAACGCTCCAGCAGCGACTTTCGCCGCTCCGTGAGTGCCGGCCCGTCCTCCTGGCCATCAAGCAAGGTACCTAACTCGACCGGCTCGAAGCCGAGCAAATCCACATCGAAACCCTCATCGCGCAGCTCGGCCACCTCCAGCCGAAGCAGCTCGTCATCCCATCCAGCGAGCAGCGCGAGCTGGTTATCGGCGACGACGAACGCCCTGAACTGCGCATCGGTCCAGCCGGATGCATCGAGCACAGGCACGTTGCCATCGGGAAATGGCTCAGCGCCACGCGAACGGCCGGGAGGCGGATACAGACGCTTGCCGGCGCCGTACAGCCTGCGGATCGCGGCGAGAGTGCCGTGCCCTTTCGCGATCACGCCGTCGCGCACGACGATCGCGCCAACCATGCCAAACTCCTCGATGCTGCCGGCGATCTGCGCGACTTGACTCTCTGAATGAGTGCGCGCGTTGCGTGCATAAGGGATGAGGCTGTCGATCGAGCAGCTGGAAATTTGCATACCTCGGCCTTTTGATAATCCAAAAAAACGGCCACAACGGCAAAGTGCGGAACCGCAGCACCAACGAAAAAGCCCGCGCCAGTTACCGTGCGCGGGCTATATTGGGGCAGATGAACTGCCCGGCATGATAGGATTTTGGTGCGACCCTTTAAAACCTATCAGGAGGAAAAATTGTCACTGAAGAAACCTGGCGGCCCCACGGTCACTCACGATCATCGCTCTCCGAGACCTGCACCGCAGCGACCTCAGCAGTCGTCAACGGAAAAGGCACATGTTTCCCCAAGGCCTGCCCCGCCACCACCCCCGACAAAGCAAAAGTAAGGAGCTGAACATGATGACTCGATCCGACACTCTCTTCCAGATCGGATATTCGATTCGCCTTGAAAAGATGCAAGCCATGTTTCTGGTGAGAACGGATCGCTTCGTCAACTTCACCCAGATTCTCCTGGGTGCTGCGGTGATCACCACGGCGGCACCCGTCGCAACTGGCATCGCTGTCGCGGCTCTCGCTGCGTTTTCCTTCATCTATCAGCCTGGCGCCAAAAGCACTCAGGCGCTTGCGCAAAAGCAAAAATATGAGAAACTTTTTGCAAACGCATCCTCGATACCGGATGAACAGCTGTTTGAAAAATACTGCGCCTTGCAGGAAACAGATTCGCAGGTCATCGGCTCGCTCATGAACCCAGCACACATGGGAGAGTTGGTGCGGCTCGGAGAGACCCCAGACTTCCAGCTCACGTGGCTGGAACGCGTTTTCGCTTTCATCGCAGGAGATCTTCCTCGGCCCAACCAAGCGCACCAACTGACGCCGTAACGAAAAAACCCGCTGGTTTTCGCTCAACGGGCTCGTTACCGTATGTCGTCGCACCACTGGAACACCATCACCAACTTTCGGCGCAACGAATTCCCAGCTACTCTCCAAGGACCTTGGTCGGAGCCCCGAACGGAGTTTCTGTCGGCCCTACTGGGACATTCTGGCCACCACTAGCGCCGCCACTATTACTGGCTTGATGAGATGTGCCTCCATTCGAGGGTGGCGTTTGCCCATGCTGGCCACCACCATGATCCGCATCAGCGGCAGACTGTTTGAGAGGCTTCATCGCCTGCTTCAGCGTGATGATGAGCTTACTGCCGCGGCTTGCATCAACCGTTTGCTCCATACCTAGCTGGGGCCCGAGTTGGAACCCCTTGGAAAAATCAACCGACAGCTTTCCGTCTCCCTTTTGATCAGTCGTGAGATCCAGCTCGAGGTTAATCGTGTCGACGTAGAGGCCGAGCTTCATATCGTTCGCATCGAGCTTCCTCTTGAATGCACTCAGCCCGTCGCCCACCGACGCCAAAGCGTTTTCCACGGTTATGTCGCTCGCATGAACCGGCGGCGGCGAAAACAACCCACAGCCGACCAAGGGCATGGTGCAACCGATACCACACAGAATCATTGCCACCTTCATTTTCTGGTCTCCTAGACATCCCCACCTGGGGCCATCTAATTTATAGAAGAAACCTGAAGATTAGGCAGGATATTAACTTAACAAATCAGAAGACTTTATAGTCTTACAAATGAGACAAATTCTTTGTTTTCGCAATGCACAAGCAACCGTTTGCGACAAGAAAAATCGCCTCGGACATACTATTCTCAATCGCTTTCTTTTCACTCATCGTAGAATCAGTGAGCCGGATTCCGCCGGTCCAGATCCACGAGGAGATGTCTATGGCTCGATTCGTTGTGCGCGTTGAATTGCATAGTGCCACATGGCAAGACTACGAAAATCTACACGTCCGAATGAACGCAATTGGCCTAGGCCGAAAGATCCAAGGTGCCAATGGTGTCTGGCATGATTTGCCACCGGCGGAGTACTACGGCGAAGGAGATGTATCGAGAGATGACGTGCTGGCTGGTGTGAAGGCGGTCGCGGAAAAGGTCAAAACGTCGTTCTCAGTGCTGGTAACTGAAAGTGTCACGAGCGCCTGGTACAACCTTCCGCTGTCGAAATAACGAATGCAAAAAAGCCCGCAAATGCGGGCTCTGCTTTTTTAGGCACACGTATCGCGTGTATCGAATTCGTCACATTATTGTGCGCCACATGCACATGCGTCAAGCCACTTCGCGTTCGCTCAGCAATCCCACAGCTGTGAGCTTGCGCTCGATCACCTGCCACGCTGCCTGAGAGACGCCGACTACCTCGCCCTTCCGGTCCCCTTCGATCCAAAGGCGAACTGCCGCATTCTGCTTGCTGACCGTGTTCCGATGTGCGTCGCAATCCTCCGCGATCTCGGCTAGGTCGCACTTCACACCAAACAGTCGCTCAATGATCGCGCGCCGAACTCGATAGTGCGAGAAGCCAGACGCATATGCCGCCGAAGCCTTGGTGAGCCACGAAATCGCCGCTTGCCATTCGATGTTCGGCCGCCGGCCTGAGCAGCAGGCGTTGCCGCACGAGCACGGCAGATCGTGCGGCGCGGCACGAGCGACGACGACCGACAGATGCAGGTCGGGCAGCTTCCAGAGTTCGTTCCGGATCATGCCTGCCTGGCCAGCGCCATCCAACCCGACGAGGCCCATGCCACCACCGGACGATTCTCCGCGCAATCGCTTCGCCATCAGCGTTTCGCCGTACTGCTGCGACGAGTAGCAGAGTGCAAATCGAACCGCGTCGAACGCGGACTTGAAAACGATTTCACTCACCGCATTCCTCGCGTCGTCATTGCCAGTGCTCGTTGCGTTTCCAGCCGTCGTGCATAGCCCGTCAGGTGGCTCTTGAAGTCCGGCCGAACCCGAGTATCGATGTGGGTGCCTGGTGCCCGGCTTGTGCCAGCCAGCGAATACGTGCGGCCTCGATGTGTCGAGTGGCTATCGAGGCGCGCGAGTGCAGCGTCGGTCGCCAGCAGCGTCCGCACCGATGAAATCGGCTGCTTGAGCCGCTCGGCCAATCCGCTTGCCGTGTACCGAACACCCGGCGTCATGATCGCGAGGATCGCGTTCACGGTCAGTTTCACATGGGTTTTCTTCACCACTCCCTCCTATGCTCGCTGCAAATTCAGTTCAACCGCTTCGACACGTACAGCTGGCGCACGCACGTATCGCTTCGACACCCAACAATCGATGATCTGGCTGTCGTCAGCGAACACCACGCCGTTCATGCCGTCTTCGATCGCCTTCACCACGTTCGACCAGTCGGGCTTCTTCGTCGCGCCGATCAGGCCGGCAGCCGCGGCGACCTGGCGCTTCTGCGACCAGCTCGCCGGGATGGCCATGCCGATGTTCACGACGAGGCGCACCGGTCCGTCGAACGGCGCCGATCCGCGCATCGCCGTACCGGCGGCGATCTTCACGAGGTTCTCGTAGCGCTCCGTCGCCTCCGGCGTGTGCGTTCGCACGTAGCCGCCCTGACGCGAAAATCGCGGACGCCCTTTCGCGATCGGCTTGCCTGGCACGACGAACTCGACGCGGCGAGCAACCGGCGAGGACGCAATCAGGGATTGCTGTGTCACCGCTCGCGCTCCAGCATCCTTCCGACCGAGATCGGTCCGACTGCGTTGCGAACTGCGCGGTTTTGGTCGTTCCACCAAGGGCCATCGCCTGCCGCATTGAGCACGCGCAGCTTGAAATCCGGGCAGGTCTCGTGCTCGCCCTGCTCGAGGCCGAGCGTGCGGCCTTGATCGACGATGCCCGCCCAGGACGTGTGCCAAGGGCCAGCCCTGCCAGGCTCGGGTCCAGGACTGCTGCGGCCGGTGCGTGCAGCGATCGCATCGGGCAGCAACGCGCTGAGCAAACCGACGTTGATCGGCTGACCAGACCTCTCGCCTTGTCGCCGAACCTGCGCAACGCCAATCGCGTTTCGCAGGTCGTCGGGTGTCGCGCCAAGCTTCCGCCAGCCAAGCAAGCGCTCGTCGCCGTCGGCGAAAGCCACTCCACTCGATCGCAAAATTTCACCGAACGCGGCGGCGGCAGTCGGCCTTGCGCGCGCTACTGCCTGTGCTGTGCCGCCGCCGCTTAGGTTTACCTTTCTATCTCTATCTCTATCTCTCTTGCGATCGCAGGCTGAATCGGGTGGCGAATCGGGTGGCGAATCGGGTGGCGAATCGGGTGGCGAATCGGGTGGCGAATCGGGTGGCGAATCGGGTGGCGAATCGGGTGGCGAATCGGGTGGCGAATCGGGTGGCGAATCGGGTGGCGATGATCCAGGTGATCGGGGGGCGATCGGATCGGGATCGCCGGTTGAGTCGGCCACGATCCCTTTCACCTGCTTCTTGCGAAGCCATTCCGATTGGGGGGCGACAGTCTTCAACAGCCCTGCCGCCTCGACTACCTGCGCGCACACGGCGTCAGTGTCGACCTCGATGCCCCAACGCTTGGCGTTGCCGACAGAACCCGACAGGCTGCTCGTGAGCTTTGACAGCCATGCTTCCAGCGCCTTCTCGGCGGTCACCGGGTGATACAGCCGCCCATCAGAGCACTTCACCCATCCGCGCAATGCGTGGTCCTTCACGCGTTTCCAGCTCTTGGCTTGCGACA
Source organism: Burkholderia sp. Ax-1720 (assembly GCF_011753035.1). Lineage (NCBI taxonomy): Bacteria > Pseudomonadati > Pseudomonadota > Betaproteobacteria > Burkholderiales > Burkholderiaceae > Burkholderia > Burkholderia sp. Ax-1720. Next base: position 48,359 of record NZ_VWWK01000013.1, read on the forward strand.
GATATCCAAGCATGCGGTCATCCGCAGGCAGGCTCGCGGCAGGAATCTGGTGCCAACTTTCTAACCAAAGCGTGATCGCTGCAGCTCGCTCGTCGCCATTGCCTAGAATCCAGGTCTCGGATGTCAGTAGACGCTTCACCTCGATTGGCATGAACTGATAGTCGCGGAGGTTGCAGTTCGCAGGCGTAAGAGGATTCGGGAAAGAAGTCATACAAACCTCGATGTCACGTTGATACGCCGAGGGTGCAAGAAGGCGTCGCGATGCAGAAATGGTCCCGCTCCTACACACCGGCAGCGGATCCACAGAAGCGCCCAACACCGTGCTACGATCCCCGCATAATCGAAAACGGGGGCAACATGAAACGCGCGTGGGACATCACGCAGTTGGCGTTCGTCTGGCTGCTGATTGCAATCGGCTTCTTCGGATTGTTTCGTGTATGGACGACGGTTGCGAGTTCGCTCCATTCCAAAAAAGATTTCTGGGACATCGCGTCCGCAGTAGGTACCTGCGGCGCCGTTGTGGCCGCGCTCTATATTGCATCCTCGGAGCGACGCAGACGTACCCGAGAAGCGCTCGTCACCGCCCGCATAACGGCAAGCTCCGTTATCTACCGCCTCGCAGCCCTTCGTGACGAGGTCATAGGGGTGCGTATGTGGATTAGAGAAACCATCGACACGGATAATTTGCCCGCCAACTTTGCTTATCAGCTGCAAGTACTTTCCGCAGCGGCGAGATGCTCGATCGAAGAGGTTCGAAGTTTGCAACCCCTTCCGAACTATTGCGCAGTGCAGATTGCTGGAGCTCAAGACCGTGTGGACGTAGCAAGTCATCTCCTGGCGAGCCAAAATCTGTGGCTCACTCTGGCTACGCGTCCAGAAAAAGTATTTGGAATGCTTCATATTGTATATTCGGCCCTTCTCGAATCCGAGAGTCTTCTCTCCAGTTCGATAAAAACATGCCAGGACGAAAGCGTCGACGTTTATATCGAAATGAATGCAGATACGCGTAGCAGTACAGTTAAACTCGCACGGCGAAGCATGGTTGCAACTCGCAACTATCATCCAAAGCCTTGATCGAACGATAAAATCATAATAACCAAACTGCCAAAAATGAACGCGGCGGCAGCAAACACGTCCTGATTGCCCCCATACATTTTCCATGAGATCACGCGAGAGACTGATTTCATACTGGCCTACACGCCAGGTCTTCACGAAGCGCCCTACAGCGCTTGTGCTACGATCCGATGACAACAGACAACGGGGAAGTGAATGAATCGCTATTCCGCACTGACGCAACTGCGCATATTCATGTTGGCCAACTGCATTGGCATTACCATGTGGAGTCCAATCGTTGGCGCTGAACAATGCCCGAAGCCAGCCACACCAAGCGCTTCGGCTGCAACATTGAAGCCGGCATGGCCTCTTCCACGGACTCCCGAAGGAATGGACGTTGATGCAACTGGCGTTGTCGTTAATGCGATCGTCGCTATGGGAACTGTGGCCGCAGCTGCAATTGCCCTCTATATCGCATCGAGCACTCGGCGTCAGCAGACTAAAGATACCGCCACATCTGCCCAGCTCACCGCTGCGGGAGTAGAACCACGTCTTGCAACTGCGCACATGAACGCTGAAAGCGCCATGATCTACGTAGCGAAAGCAAGCCAGTTTTTCAGCACCTCGACGGCAAATTCTCTCAAAGAAATATTCGAAGCAAGAAAAGAAATAGATATCGCCGATAAAGCTCTTTCCAATTTCGAATTTTGCACATTCGACGAAATTAGAAGCTTGACCCCTCTCCCCAACAATTGCGCCATGCAAATAGAAGCAGCACAAGGGAGAATCAAAGCAGCACAATCGGATTTCAAATATATCAAAGACGCCGCCGCCCTGGCTTTCAAAGAGGTGCAAAAAATCACCTTCATTGATGTCAATGATTACAGCCCCAACAACAGGCAAGCAGCCTTGAAAGAAGCGCAAATAATGAGTCAAGAATATATTATAGAAAATACCAAGCACAACATAATTATCTCGTGCAAATCTGCTCAAAAAAAACTTTCCGAAGCAAAAATTCTTTTCATGAACGCGCACGCTGTCTGCAACAGCTCGATCTCCGCAATCAAAGATGCCTTGAGTGACACTTCGCATAATTCTTGAGCCGACAAAGAATTTCCCATTTACCAAAATTTGGCAGAAAGCGTTTCGAATTTCATAACAATCACCCGTCGGATTCGGTAACACTGACACACCAACTTGCTGCGTTTTTATTGAGTTATCGAAACATTCACACCCTTGCTCCGACGCGACTGAATTCGGTGATTCCCACACTCCCCCACCTCTCGCGTCATTTTTCCGGGCCGCACTCTCCAGCGCCTTGGCGAGCACACTCGCACGCCGCCCCCACCTTGCACAGTGTCGCAACCGCGTCGAGGTACGGACGGCTCACGAGCGCATACCCCGCAGCGTCGATCGCCTTGTCGATCTCGCCGATCAGCACGCCGCGCTGCCCGCTCAAAAATCGGCTGACTTCGGACGCATCCCAGCCGATCAGCTCGGCCGCACGCTTGCGCTCCGGTCCAGTCAACACAGCCCGTAATGCCTGCTCGATGTTTGGTCTTGCCATGACTCGCAACCCTCTTCTGAAGTTGTTGAGTGCTGTTGCTACCTAGTGCGAATACGATGTGCTCACGGCCGAGCACATCGTGATAGGCAGAAAATGGCCGGCATGTGAGAATCGAACCATCTCGCTTCATCAACCCAAACACAATGGAATCTGCATGACCGTTCAAAAACACAATGTCGGAATTTCGTTTACGTATGAAGCAGGCCGCACGCTGAAAGACAGCTCGATTCAATGGCATTACCACGAGCCCGGCACCCCTTTCCCGGAAGTTGGAGACTACGTGAAGGTCCGGACAGGTCACGGCGAAGAATCGTTCGTGGTCGTAGAGCGCCACTTCTCCTACGAAGCCTATGGCAACGTATTCCGGCTCGTTGTCGACCTTCCCAAGAAGCCGTAAGGCGTGCGGGACGCTGAGCGCGAGGGTCATGAACTCGACCTAGCTTGCCGCGGCACAACAGAGCTGCCGTAGTTCCTAGAACCCTGCATGGCCGTCGCCTCAGCCCCCATGTGTTTCTGAACACCGGCAGAGTGAAACAGATCTGGGCGTGCAAGTCGGAGGAACTGCATGCGAGGCTTAGGGATGCCATTGCGTCGCCACTGCGACACCGCGCCCGGATCGATGTCAAAAATGTTTGCGACGACCGATGTACCGCCCAAATTGTCGATGAGCTGGCAAGCGTCTAGATTACGAGAGTGTGGTTCCATGCCGACAAATTTAAGCCAACTTAAATTTAAAAGTCAAGTTAACTCAAATTTTTTTGTTTAAGCTGCCTTAAATGAAACCTCTCACATCTTTCATGGACCGGTTGCTTCACGCGATCTCAGTTCGCGAGGGCGAACTTGGGACACGGATCCTTAAGAAGGATCTTGCGAAGGCCGCCAAGGTCTCATCGTCGGCAGTCACCCTTTGGTACTCAGGGAGCACTGAGCAACTGAAGGCAGAGTCGCTCTTCGGGCTGGCTCGCTATTTGAAAGTGCGACCAGAATGGCTGCGAGATAACGCAGGGGCGATGCGCGACGGGACCTTAGCTACAGAAGCCGCTGATCCAAACGAAACAACCATCTCCTCCTCCGCGCAAGCAGCCATTGACGCGATTCGAGACGCTGACTTCGCGGGTGTACCTGAAGAAGTCTTTTGGGCAATCCAGGCGCTGGTCACTTCAATTCCTCGACCAGAAAAGAAGGTGAAAGACGGCCGTCAGCCGCACCTGCAAGCGTGAGCGACATTGCGAGCACCATCGTGTCCAAGATCAATCGGCTCGAGAGCGGCGTCGTACGAAAGCATCCGGTGAGCTGCTGTCAGACGGCTGCGATCCTTTGTCAAAGTCACGCCTGGTTCGCCTAGCAAAGTCACGTTCCACTCCGTCGATGAATGTTGGGCCCCGACCACGACGAGCCGCCCCACAAGGGATTGATTCCACGCATGCTTGATTCGTGCCAAGTCACCTGACTTGCAACGCAATACTGCTCTATTCCGCTCCATCCGGCGCATCCCCGCTCACATAGATCTCGATCAAATACTGTATATTTATACAGTATTTGGTGATATTCCCCCCTTACTTTCAACCATGCTTCCTCGACCTTTGAAGGCGGTCGAGTGTCACATGCACGCGCGGACAATTGAGTAAACTTAAATTTGTTGACTGTGCAATTTAAGTTTGCTTAAATTCATCCATCGCGAAGCACGTCCTTTGCGCTGCCGCCTCAGCGGTTCGCTCTCTAACAATCGAAGTTCTGCCGGGACCGTGGAAGCGGAGCAACCGGCCGGCGTGATCAGCGCCGTGAGTCAGGACGGCCGCTGCGAATAATCGCAGAGGAACGCAAGACCCGGATGAACCTGACGCAAGACAGCCTGCAAGACGTGTTCGATGGCGTCGTAATCGACACAAACCTCGCGTGACCCGGAGCCGGCCGACCGGGAGTAGCCGGGCATGCGAGTCCTCAGCTTTCACCCGTAGTGCTTTGGCCTATCGAGGCATCACGTGTAATCGCTACCTCAACTCTGCAGCCTTCCATCTCGATCAAAATTTTAATAAGGATTCCTTTCAGATACCACGTTACGGAGGTAACCATGCTGTCTCTGAACCTTTCTCACGGCAACATTCATCAGCTCCCAATTCGCGCCGACTCACACTACGATGCCCTCCAGGCAAAAGCCGATGAAGCAGAGTTTGCGCGCAACGAGCGCAACGACCGTATCGACGATGCCCTGACGTTCGACGCATATGACGTATCGCCCGAGGCCGGCGCGTTGATCGACGCCGCCTTGTGCGGTGGCCGCATTGAAGATCTGTATGTCGTGTTCGACACCTTGCGAGCGGCACGCACTGCGACGCTTCGCAGGCTCATCGCTGAAGCCGATCACGAGGAAGCACGGGAGGTTGTACGGCGTGGCACCTTCCCCCAGTGGAGGAGGATCTGAGCCATGGATTCGCTTCAAATTTTGTTCAGGTCATGGTGGCATACGGCACGAACAGCCGGGGAGACAACGGGAGACAAGCCCGACGTGAAACGGTTCCCCGCTACACGGTGTTCGCAATGCGGTGCCGATCTCGGCCCCGGAGACGCGGGTCTGAGCCACTGCAGCGACCACATCGAGGTCGAAAAGCGGGGCGAGCAATGACTGTCAATTTCGCCATCGTCTGCGCTGCATGGGCGCTCGCCACAATCAGCTTGATCCGGCACAACCGACGCTTATCGCGGGGATTACGCGCCAGCTTCGTGATTCCGTTCTGCCTCAGTGTTGCGTTTTTGCTTGCGCTATATGCGTATGTCGGCGCGAGCGATGACGCCGATGGGCTGCGCCCATCGGCAGCAGAACTCGACGCATGGAGTTCCACATGAGCCGAACTCGACATACCTCCCGACTTGCTGCGTATGGCGCTATCGTCTGCGTGGAAACCGAAGGCGTCACGGGCAACCTCGTCGCCGACTGCTCGATGCTTCCGAACGGCTCGCAGAAGGCGCAGCAGCTCGCTGCTGCTGGCGACCTCGCCGCAGCCTTGCGCCTCGTCGCGGCGACAGTCGTTCTTCCCACCGGCATCAGAGCAATTGCCGACGCGGCTCTCGCGAAAGCCGGCTGGGGCGAATCTACGAAGCTCAGTACAACACGGAGCTCGTGATGCGAACCGGACACGACAACACCCTGCTCCACATAGCCAGACGGCAAGCAGCCTCACGCTACATCAAGCGCGTGCGCATCTGGGCGGCCGCGTGCGGCATGGCCATCGGCCTACTCTGGTACGGCAGCGCTCACCTCGCCGCCTATCTTCAAACCGTCGCATGACGCGCAACGGCTATCCGGACGGCGCCATTGCCTGGAGCCGGTCCAATTTATCAGGAGTGACCACACCTCATGAAGAACATCGACACAAAGCCCGTCGAATCCTCGCAGGTCCACAGCATCGGCTACGACGCAGAAACCGAGACGCTGGGCCCTTCCGAAGGGCACTCCCGAGCTGCGACTCGCACCGGATCAGGTCCGTCAATACGCCGGCCGCATGCTCGACCTCTACCGCGACATCGGCATGCCCGTGATCGAATCCGCGCCGGTCAGCATGCGCATGGTCGTGGAGGAAGGCTGGTTTGGGAAGTCGGGCTCGAAGTGGCAGACCGGGCTGCGCACGCTGATGTTCCAGTACCGCGCCGGCAGCTTCTTCGGCAACATCCACGCACCCGACATCGTCATGGGCATGGGCCGAACGTCCGAGGAAGAGGCCGATATCGTCGATGTCCACCCCGATGGCTCGTTCACCGTGCAGACCACCGCGCTAGATAATCTGCGCGGCACGCCAGCGCAGCCCGCAGAAGAGGTACGCCGTACCGCAGCGCCCACCGTATCGACGCAGGCGGATGCACCGCTATCCGAGGGCGGTGCCAACGGCGCCGAAGAGCCACTGGCCGACAGTGGTCATGGCGCCGTCGCCGACACCGGCCAACAAGGCGGCTTCGGCTTTGACGTCAAAGGCCTTGTGCGCGGTATCCGCGAAGACATCGACGAAGCGAATACGCCCGAAGACCTCGACCTCGCACGTAGCGCAATCAGTGCTGTGCCTGATGAAGTCGCAAAAGCGGAGCTGAATGCCCTCGCCGCGGCACGTATGCGCTCTATGACGGATGACGCAGAGCGAGCTTCTGTAGCCAGGCGAAAAAACGCCTCGGCCTCATCTTCCGCCGGCCGCCGGTCTCGTACACCGATCAACGCGGAATAACCGTCAGCGCACTCGAACCCAAGGAATCTGACTATGAACCAGCAGCCCGATTCGAAGAACATCCTCAATATGACCGCGGCGACGATCGGAAAAGACCTCCTTTCCTCCGTCGTTCTCGAGCTCAAGATGCTGCCCGACGTCTGGGTCAAACTCTCCGAAGGAAAACAAAACGACATCATCGACCGAGCACGCAAGCGCGTCGAGAACGCCGTGAAGATGGCAACGCACCTGATCGCGAGCGACGGCCGCGTCGTCGTTCAAGGCGATCTGGACCAGATCACCATCAAAGATGGCGTCAAAGCGGTTGTGAAGTTCAGCGGCGCCTCGCCGAACCTCCACGAGCTCTACGAAGCCAGCGGAAAGTCCGTTCTGGTTGTCGTCGCCAACCCGGCCGACCATACCGGCGGCATGAACGAGGTGCGCGGCGAATCGGACCAACGCGGGCTGAATCTGGGCGGCGAGTACACGGCCGAGGACGGAGACGGGATGGACGGCCCGACCATCGGGGGCGCCGGCGATATCGTGGACGCGGAGTTCCGAGAAGTGACGCCGCTGCTCGGTGACGGACCAACCCAAGCACAGCTTGACGAGCAGTTCCAGGCCGGCAACGACGCGGCCAAGGATGGCAAACCGGAAAGCGAATGCCCTGTGATGGCTGGTGAACTATGCATCTCTTGGATCAAGGGATGGAAAGCTTGGCACGAGCAAGCAGCAAACTTGGACGAGCTATATCCGGACGCCGAGGCCTTCGTCATCGCTGAGCAACGCGTGTCGGCGTCTCTCCTCCGCAAGGAATTCAAGATTGGCCAGGATCGCGCAACACGGCTGGTTGAGCAGCTCGAAGCAAACGGGGTTATCGGCCCTGCCGACGCCCACGGCCAACGTGCTGTGCTGAAGCCACGCGACGAAGGAGAACCAGAATGAAACTCACCGGAATATACGTGCAGAACGTTCTCGGCCTGCGCTCGGCCGATATCCTGCTCGCGCGGCCCGTGGCATTGTTTGCCGGCCCGAACGGCTCAGGAAAAAGCAGTTTGCAGGAAGCCGTGCGCATGGCGCTCACTGGCGACACTGTTCGAGTGTCGCTGAAAAAGGAGTACAGCCGACTCGTCACCGAGGGTGCCGACTCCGGCCAGATCTTGGTCGAGGCCGGCAGCCTATCCAACAGCCTCGTACTACCCGCCGGCAAGCCGAAGCGCGAAATTGCCGAGGATCCGCGCCTGCCATTGGTACTCGACGCCCAGCGCTTCGCGCACCTGTCGGCCACCGAGCGCCGCGCCTTTCTGTACGATCTGATGGGCGTCAAGATCGGCCTGAACGAGATGCGCGCCCGGCTGCTCGACAAGCTCGGGCTGTCCGGCAGTACGGTACCGCCAGCAGCAGCCGCGCGGCTCGCGGCCATCACGCCGATGCTGCGCGCTGGCTTCGAAGCGGCCCAGAAGGAGGCGGGCGACCGAGCGCGCGGCGCGAAGCAGGCCTGGCGGGCCGCCACCGGCGAAACCTACGGCAGCCAGAAGGGCGCGATCTGGTGCCCGGAGGTGGTCCAGTTCGATGAGGCGGCGCTGCGGAAGGCCGCCGGCGACCGAGCGTCCCTAGACGACCAGATCGGAGAGCTGCAGCAACAAATCGGCGCGGCGGACGCAGCGGATACCGCGGCGCGCGCACGGGCGACCAAGATCGCTGACCTGTGCAACCGCGCCGGCGGCTATGCCAAGGCGGCCGAGCTTCTCCAGCGTGCCGAGGCGCAAGTGGTCGAATTCCTGCCGAAGGTCGAGGCGCTGCGCGCCCGCGCCGGTATGGCGCCGGCCGGCACCGAATGCTCGTGCCCCGAGTGCGGCGCCCTGCTCCGCTACCTGAACGGCCTGCTGTCGGCTGCGGCGGCTGCCGGCTCGCGCGACGACGATGCCGCCGCCAGCCTGCCCGAATACGAACAGGGCCTGAAGACGTTGCAGAACGCGGTGGCAAGTCGCAAGCGTGATCTAGACACAGCCGACACAGCCGCGACGCAACTGCGCGCGCTCGAGGAAGACACCGACGATTCGGGCCAGGCCACCGCGCGTGAGAGCGCCGACGCGGCGCGCGCCGAACTGGCCGCCCTGCTGGAGCGTCGCAAGCAGCTCGACACCGACATCGCGACGATGCACGAGATCGAGCGGCGCGCCGCCGGCGCGGCGGATCTGGCGAAGAGCACCGCCGCGCTGCACGACGACGTCGCGGCATACGAGGCGATCGGCGACGCGCTGGCACCCGACGGCATCCCGGCTGATTTGCTGCGCGAGGCACTGACGCCGGTCAACGAGCAGTTGACCGACCTGGCCACCATGTCCGAGTGGATGGATGTCACGATTACGCCCGAAATGGAGATCCTAGCCGGGGGCCGTTCATACGCACTGCTGTCGGAATCCGAGCGCTGGCGAGTCGACGCGCTTATCTCTGCGGCAATTGCGCACTTCAGCGGGCTGAAGTTGCTCGTGCTAGATCGCGCCGACGTGGTCATCGGTCCAGAGCGCGACCGCTTGCTCTACTGGTTGGATGATCTTGCGCAGGACGGTTTTATTGAGACGGCGCTAGTGTTCATGAGCCTGAAGTCCCCACCCAGAGGTCTTCCGGGCAACATTGAGACGTTCTGGGTAGAAGACGGTCACATCGCTGCGGCCGCGCAGCATCTGCACCAGGAGATTGCATGAATAAGCGAATTGAAGAGCACCTTGCGGCTGTGGAAAGCCCTACGGTGAAGGCACTTGCCGATGCAGTCGGATCCGATCAGACAGGCGTCTGGAAGACCCGATTCGAGATGGCAGGCGAAAATGCCTCCAAACAGGAAAGGCGCACCGACGCAGGCACTCCAGCAGACGTCAGCATTGCAGCGTTGCTTGCTCGAATCGAGCATCTCACAGCCGAACGAGATGTAGCGCGTAGAACGGCGGACGATTGGCGAAGCGCAGCTGCATACCTTGAAAAACGCGTTGATCAGCTAACCATGCAGCCGACCAGTGCGCGGCTACCAATCTTCATGACACTCGGCCATAACACGCCGCCGATGCTGCACGATTCACTCAAAAAGGCTCAGCAGCGCGGTGCAATGCTCGTTCGCTCCGAAAAAGAAGCCGAGGTGCTAGTGCTCGAACCAGTCGGCCGTATAGTGCGCGGCAGCGAATGGCGGCCGCGATAATTCCGTCAAAGCGTCGTGCATTGTCACGACGCTTTGAAGGTTTTTCATGGCCTCACTCATCACCTACTACAGCGAAACTACTTTCGAATAGGTCTGACTACGACGAGTAACGAGGATCATACTCGTCTCCAGACGCAACTTTAGCAACTGTTTCAACTTCAATTCGAAGCAGCCGGATTTTCGTAGCCTCACTCTTGTCAAAAACTGTAGATGGGCGTGCAATTCTCGCACGAACAATTCTCACTATCGTAATTAACGCGGTGTGTAGCAGGCCAATCATCGCCAATTGACCCTTGTGCTTTACTCTCTGCCGACACCATGACAAGCGATCCAATAAGCTAGCCAAGTCGTCATCTGCGATTACATAGCCAGATCTTGCACCAGCCTCAACGTTAGAAAATTGCTCGAGAAATAAAACTATATCACTACTCAACCATGCGAGTTCGGCTTGCAGCACGTAATCAGCTTGTTTCGACTCCTCTGCTCGCCGCGCAATTTCTCGACGACTCTGCTCGCTTGCAATCCAAAGCGCGCCCAAGATAGCGGCAACCGAACCGATCGCCTGCATCCAGCTCGCCATCAGCGAGGGATCATACGGCTTGGTCCCCGCGGAGGTCGCGCCAAAGTCAGAAATAATCACAACAGCAAGTATCGCCGCAAGCACAGACATCACATTTTTCAAGAATCTCACGCCACCCCCATATTTTAAGGGGATAGTAGCATGGCCTTGTTCTATCGCTACATATAACTGCACTACCACGTGATCGAACCTGAACAGCAAGCATCAAGATGACGTGGCACTGGCCAATACAGCCAGGCCGCATCGCCTACATGGCACGACGTTATCGTCGCCGGCGCAAGGCGCCGACCGCTTAAATCCTGCATTCGGTCGCTGATTTATGTCGTTGCCGCCCTCGTGAAGCGACTGCATACTACAGCAATGCGATTAATGTCAAATCTATCCGACCGTGCAAGTACAGTGCCACTCAGGTTACGTTATCAAAATAATTAATTACAAAATTTTTTTGATGTCACATTTCTCGCCTTCGCACATGATAAAGATATTCCCTGCCTCGTCTCTCCACGGCGAATGATAGCGTTTAGCATCGGCAATTGCCTCCTGATCAGTAGCACAAGATACCTGGCCTGACACTCGACCAAAGCGGAAATTCAATTGCGCGATTTGTACCTCGTTACCCTTCTCGTCGATCTCATAGATATAGGCCAGCGGCCAAAATTGACCAAGATTAGGCTCTAACTGGAATGCACCATATGCAATTAAAATTTCCATTATTACCTCATATTTTAATTTTCAGGATATCAAGGATAACACAAAAATATCAATCAAGATCAATCGACAGCTCCCGAGCAAGCGAACGAATCCACCAACACTTAGACGAGCTGGTCGAAACGTATCCTCACCACGACGCGCTCAGATAGATTTGGTACATGGGCATGCACCAACCGAAGTTTACATGGGCGATTCTGCCGAAAAGGAGGAATAAATGGCGAAGAATTCAAAAGACGCATATGGCGCGAAGGGCAAGGGAAACTTGCTCGACTTCGATCCGGACGACCTGACTCTCGTCGTGGACGAGTCACATCCCCTGTACGACGAGCGCGTCCATTGGCCTCTCAATGAGGCGATGGTGCGTAACATCGATTTCCAAGGTGTACTTCAGCCGATCGAGGTGTCAAAGAATCCAGAAACCGGTGCCACCGAAGTGGTAACCGGGCGCCAGCGCGTGAAGAACTGCCGAGAGGCGAATCGCCGACGCCGCGAGCGCGGGGAACCGCCCCGGTTGATCTCAGGCTTTGTGCGCCGGATTCCACCCAAAGACCGCAACAAGAAACTGTCAGCTGCCATTGCAAGCGAGAACGTCATTCGGCAGCAGGAAACCGCAATGTCACGCGCGACAAAGATGGCACGCAACCTCGAGTACTACACCGAGGCTGAGGTAGCGACGCTCTTCGGTTGTTCAATGCAGGCCGTTCGCGATTCTCTCAACCTGCTGGAATGCTGTGCCGACGTACAGAACGCCATCGAAGCCGATCAAATCAATCTCACGCATGCGAAGGCGCTGGTGAAAATGCAGCCGGCCGAACAGCGGGCCAAGGTAAAGGAGTTGATCGCAGCCGGCGACGGCGTGAAGGGCCACGCGAAGGCTCGCGCGCAGCGTGCAGTGATCGACGATGGAGTACCGCGAATGCGCTCGAAGCAAGTCATCCAGGCTGAGTTGGTCAAAGCATCCGGCGACCGCGCTGCCGCCCTACGCTGGGTGCTTGGACAGGAATAGTCGACATGAAATTCGAACCACAAGCTGCGGCGACCTCCTTTTCTAGCACGGCGCTCGCCACACCATCAATCTGGCTGCAATAGCAACCATAGGAGCATATAAAATGGCAGCACAATCGGCCTTCGAGATTTCCGCTGTTAGCTATCAAGGATTAAGCGTGACGACCGGCTCGGGTGAGCCTGCTCGGCTCGCTGTGGTTGATGCTCACGGCAATATCGTTGATGCCAGCCCGGAAGTAGCACGTGTAGCGTTTGATGCCGCAGTCCGCTCGTATCGTAATTTCTTGATCGGGACAGGACACATCAAAGTGTTAGCGAGGCCACAGTAATCGGCTATTCAGTGGAATCCTCTCCCTCTGGAGCCGTGACTTGCAAATATTCGAGATTGAGATTGAATTCACTGCGCAAGCGCGCAATGAATACGGCCGTGACATCGTCGAGAGGCGGTTCACCCACTACAAATAGCTTTGCAGGCTCAAGCCCTCCTCGTCGGAATCCATACTCCAGCAACTGCCCCATAGCTTGCCTCACTACCTCCCCAGCGGTGTCCGCGATCTTGATTTCATATAGATAGCAAGCACTATCGGGCAAGACAACGACCGCATCTGCATATCCTCCAGTTCCGGTTTCTCTCTCCGTCCAAACACGCTTCTCGCCATGTTCAATTACGAGTAGCCGGTACAGCTCAGTTTGCACTCTATTGTGCCGCAAAGAAATTCTGCGTTGAGCGGATGGAAGATTTGCAAAAGCTGACGACGGCCGCGGGGTATGTCCCGGAGAAGACTCATCGCTACTGGTTCGTCGTCGCAACTGACTCACAACAGCCCATGGAAACATATTTCTTATTAATACGTTATCCTGAAAAATGCTGAATCGATCCAGATGAAAAACAAGAGAACGCGCTCGGACTGCCCAACTCTTAGAATCAGGAATCTCAAAGTTTGTGTGCTTCGCAAACCAGTTCAATGCGATGTCCTGACTGCTCGCATCGACAGTAGTGTGATACAAATTAGGGTGTATTCCAGCAAACGCTCGCCTGATAAGAAGCCGGGGCACCATGTCAATGCGACCATCATCCCGCCATCTCTCAAACCGAGCCACAATACGATCATGGCTTGCGGGCGAGCCGTCCGCATGGACATCGTGAATGACCTGGAGAAATTCTTCGTGCATCCGGTCAGCGACACCAGTTCTCAGGGCCCCTCTCCCCGCATTTGCGATGGAGTTGTCAACCTCCCTCCACAAAGTGGAAAATAGATCGCTTGGTCGCCCACCGGACAAACTCTCCGCTATGGCTTCAATTGTTCTCCGGTAGCGGGGCAGCCAGCTCAAATGGAACCAGTTGTCTTGCGTGCAAAAACCTTCAAGAAATGCTATCGCCTCACCGTCCAAGACAGCCGTGCGCACATCGCTGCTATCTGACGTCACTGTTGTCGAAGTACTACTCGAAATCACGTCCTTCACGTCCGGCGCTAGCTGAAGGCGCGCGCGAGCCGCGTTTACAGCTTCGATCGAAAATTCATTCGGATACCGATCAATGATGGCCTCGAAACTCAGACTCTGTAGTCCTGCCTGCTCCAGCACCTTGAACCCTTGAGAAATCGGCCTGTGCAACACAATGCGCTCAGCAGCCGCTAGCGCACCGCGCTTGCTCAACATGTTGCGAGTCCGATTGGCGCGAAAAGGTCGATCTTTGATTCGGCTCTGCTCGTCTTCGTATGCGTAGAGCGCGATGGCAATAGCTCGCTCAGCAGGGCTGGTGAATCCCTCCTCTTCCGCCAGAAGTTCTCGTGAGCGCTCGATCGCCAATACCGCCACATCCGAGCGCCCCAATCGTTGCGCGTTGTTGGCCAGCTGCCTTGCCTCTTGCGAGGTCTTGAGCTTTGCAATGCGGTCGTCCATATCTTCCCCGGTTGTAGTCCAGGATTCTGACATGGGAACCTAGCATTGCGGCTGACCACCTTCTTGGCATACGCAATCGCGGTACATAGCTCCCGCTTGTCCGCAGCGGCGCGGTCCACAACGGCAGTTCGGGCTATGAAATAACCGAGACACATAGCAGACTATCCTTTTGATCCGCTCACCAAGTTTATTTTCATTGACTTAAGGGCAGCCGAGCGATACGAACCCTACTTTCGGGGTATGGGACATCGGGAATCTTGTGGGGGTGTGGCGGCAAAAGCGAGAGTTTACAGCGATTTAGGCTCCAGCGACCCAAAACAATCGGCCGGCGGCGGCATGCTCCGAATCCGCAACGATCGCGGGACGTTCGTCCACGTCGAGGCCGACCCGGCCAAGGCATCGCCAACAAGCGGATGAGTCACTTCCGCGGCCTGGATTCCGAGCCTTTGAACAAGACACGGCGTGAGATTCGTGATGCCCAGCGCTCCCGGGCAACCCACATCGACAGTCTCGCTCAGCGCGCATCTTGGCCTCCGCCAACCCATCTCGATCCATCGCCCTGATTGCAAAACCGCCAGACCCCGGCAATGTCGATATCACCTCCGTCTGCAGCCGGGATCCCCCCATAAAAACGAACCTATAAACAGGTCATTGCTGACGAAGCACCTTGCACCCTTCCCTTCTCGTTTTCAGTAATAAGAAGCACACGGTTTCTGGAAGCATTCGCAAAAACGCAAACGTTTTCCATTTTCAACAAGCTGCAACCAAGGCGCATTAGCACGACACTGCGGAACAATTGACGCTCGAAAGCTTCCCCCATCAGTTACGACCGGCTGGGGTGATGCTGCCCGGCAGCCTAGCGGGGCAATGAAAAATTGACTCCGAAACCTGTTGGCTGCGCGAAAAAACGAAACAGTGCGGTCAAATGTTGCTTAACTTTTGACATGCTATAGACATACCCGAAGATCACAGTTGACTCAAACATGAATGCATGAAGTGAGCTCCTGATTGATGAGCTTGGCCACTCTGCATGCGGACCCACGGAATCGGGGAAACCTCAAGACGAACGTTTCAACGCCAGACGACACGCTGATGAAAGCTTCGCTACAGATACAGGGCAACCAATCTGATGGATGACCCTGCACGATATTCCGCTTCTTATGCGTGACCCGCATCGTCGGGTGCCACCGACGTTTGCCTGGGCACCGAGTCCCCCACCCTGAATCTGGATCAACGCGTCGAACCATCCCGCGTCATGTCCAGTGGCCTATGGCCGCCGCGAGTCATGTGGCGGACCTGGAATTCTTTCGAAGCAGGGCCGGTCTGTCACGAATTCAGAATGAAAAATATGCAATATTGACGGCGACTTTTTACAAAAAACCAAGGATCATATGTAAATTTATTTACATATGATCCTCATTACTCCATTTCGCGGCGCATTCGAAAAAATCCGACATCAATCCCTGACGTTTTAGCTAGAATTCCAAGCACCAAAAGACACCACAGCAACCGAGGAAGTTCATGCCGACCGAGACAGAAAAGTGGTTGATCATCTCCAATTGCCAGACCATGGGGATCGCGCAATCCTTGTCAATGATTTGCCCGTACGCCCGAATCGACGGCTGCGATTACTGGCAATTCACCTCCTCGGGCGACGTGTGGAAGGAAAAAGTCAGCCAGTACGATCACGTCCTCTACACGTCCGAAATTCAGCAATTGGGAATTGTCGATTTTTCATCGATGGAAAATTCGACCATGATCCCGATCATCCAGTTTCGAGCCTTTCATCCCGATCTGCATAATGTTTTCCTGCACGGTCAGTCGGTCAAGTCGCCCCTTGACGACTATCACTCGACGATCGCATTCGCCGCGCACCAGCTCGGCATGGACAAGGCCAAAACCCGGTCGCTCTACACTGACTCCGTGTATGAAAAAATCTGGTACTACACGCTGTGGGAAAGTGAAAAGAAATTTCTGATCGATACATTTTCGATGTGCGGACTCGACGTCCGCAATGAATTCACGGCCTGGGTGCGTCGTGGGGCATTCATGCACAGCGGGAATCATCCGAAGGCACAAACCATCTACGACATGGCCTTGCTCATCGCCCGCAAGATTTCTGGCGATCGTGCCGTGGATTCGGGAATCATTCCCCACGATACGCTGGTCCAGGCCCCGATATATCCGGTCTTCCCGGAAATCGCCGAACGCTTTGGAGTCAGTGGCGGATCCTATTTCTTCAAAGGGGTGTCGTATCGCGTATTCAGCCTCGATGAATTCATCGAAGGCTCGTTTGACGCCTATGACCGGGCCGGCAAGGAACATTTGCAAGGCAATAGCCCCCACCTGTCGATCGTAATGCAAACCATCGAGGCCTTCGCGTGACGAACCCTTATCAAGGTATTCCGGATCACCAGTTCTGGAGGAAAGGCGTGGCAGGCATCGATGCCTTCGCCCTCGATCCGGTCAGCCTGCCGAAATTCCGAATTCAACAAACAGACAAGGTGGCCACCGCCGGTAGCTGCTTTGCCCAGCACATCTCCAGCCGGCTATCGAAGCTCGGATTCAATTACTACGTCCCGGAGCACGGCGAGCAGCTTCCCGCCGAGGAGCGCGCACGCTTGGGATATGGTGTGTTTTCCGCCAGGTTCGGCAATCTGTACACCACGAGACAACTGCTTCAATTGTTCGAAGAATCAATGAGCCACCGCGTGAAAAACGAAATCGTGTGGCAGCGGGCAGACGGACGTTATGTCGATGCGTTCCGTCCAGCCGTGACGCCGGAGGGATATGGCAGCGCGGCCGACGTGATAGCGGCTCGCGCCGAGCACTTGCACTATGTCAAATGCATGTTCCTCGAGTCGGACGTCTTCATCTTCACGCTCGGCTTGACGGAAAGTTGGTCGAACCGGGCCCACGGGGAAGTCTTCCCCCTGGCACCCGGCGTGGCCGGTGGGCAATACGAGGAGAGCAAGTACCAGTTCACGAACCTCGGGGTGAACGAGGTGGTGGCCGACCTGCAATCGTTTCTCTACGGCCTGAAGCTGATGAACCCCGGCGTCAGGGTCCTGCTTACCGTCTCCCCCGTTCCGCTGATCGCGACCTACGAGAAGAAGAATGCCCTGGTCGCCACCACGTACAGCAAGTCGGTATTGCGCGTCGCGGCGGAAACCGTCACCCATCAATATGACTGGGTCGACTATTTCCCCTCCTATGAAATCATCACCGGCAACTTCAATGCAGGACGCTATTACGAGGCGGATCTGCGCGAAGTCAATTCGATGGGCGTGGGACATGCCATGCGCAGTTTTCTGCGCAACTACGTCGCCGAGCAACAAGTGGAAGCCGCCACGCCGGCCCCGAATGCGCCAACCACGGCCGACGCATCCGCCGCCTCGATAACGCCATTGGGCTCGCTGGTTTGCGACGAGGAACTGATCGAGCAGGTATCGCGATAACACCAACCATTTGTTCCTGACGGCCGCCGGACCTTCCTGGCCAATTCGGCGGCCGTGAAATCATCGCGATCGCCAACGCCGACCATGCCCGATGGCCGGCGCCGGCCGCATCGAGTTCGGACATGGGATCGCGCCCCGCTTCGCATCCCGCGACACGGCTTCCTGTCATCCAGATGACATGTTTTTCGGCATGCGCCACTCTCTGGTCATACGCGCACGGCACCGGCCGGTCCGGCGCCCATACCAACATCGATGTCCGTCTGAGAGCCCGGATGCCGCCGCCAGTCAATCGCCTGCCGTCTTCGCCTTCGGCGACCGCCCCTGGCGATCCCGCCGCAAGCACCGCCCATCCGGGCTCGTCGACAACTCCCGCCGCCCCCGCCCCAAGCCAGCAGTCACGCCGCGGCCCGCTCGACGCACTGTCCAGCCTGGCCTCGCGCATGGGCACCCGCAAGGCGGCCGGTGACGAAAACCGAGGCGGCAGCAGCAAGGAAAACCCGCACCGCACGCGCGCCGCGCTCGCCAAGACCGAAGCCGTGATCGGCCCGACCGCCTCCGCCGGCTACGAACTCTGGGCCGCCAATAACGCCACTTCGGCCGTCAACGGGATAGTCAGCACCTTCCACGGCGCCAACCCGGCCACCCAGGCCGTTTCGAGCGCCGCCAACGGCGTCGGCATGCTGCCGCAGACGCTCGATATCGTCTCGACCGGCGTCGGTTACGCGAACAAGACGCTGAAGGTCGCGCAGACCCACTCCGACGCGAAGCAGGCCCGGCCCGGCACCCTCGCCGGCAACGATGCGCTGAGCGCCCACGCGCAAGCCAAGGAGGCGCTGGCCAAGGCGACCCCGGGCGCGATCCGCGATGTCGGCCTCGGCGCCGCCGGCCTCGCGGGCCGCATCCACAGCGCCGCGGACCACGGCAAATCGCTCTACGGCAGCGGCGCCCTGACGGCCGATGGGGCCCTGGGCCTGGCCGGCGGCGCCGCCTACATCGGCGCCGGCGCGCTGCAGAACCGCGGCGTCAACCAGTCGGTGGACCGCATGCAGGCGCTGCGCTCGGCCGTCACCCGCCCGCCCAGCGCGCGCCAGGATGTCGGCAGCGCCGCGACGCGCCAGCTCGACGCGCTGTTCGCGAGCGACAAGCTCGACGCCAACGTCTACTCGATCCTGCGCACGCGCAGCGAACCCGAGATCGCGCGTTTCCTCGCGCATCACGCCACGCTCGGCCTGGCCGGCCAGCAGAAGCTGCGCCAGGTCCTGCACTTTCCCGGCGAGCGCAACATGATGCAGGTGCTGAACCTGGGCCGCACCAGCAACATCAACACCGCCAGCATGCGGCGCGGCGCGCGCGAGGCGGTGATCGACGCCTTCATCGGGATGGAGGTGCGGCCCGGGCGCACCGAGGCCGTGATGGACCAGTTGAAGACGGCGCGCGCCGAGGCGCTGGGCCGACCGATGGCGCCGGCGGTCGCGGCCGTCGAGACGCAGATGCGCGCGGCGGGGATCGATACGGCCGAATTCGCGCCGGGCAGCCTGCGCGCGATCGCGGCATCGGGCGACGCGACGGGCTTCATCCAGCACTACCAGGCCCTGCCGGCCGAGGACAGGAGCAAGCTGCACGCCGCCCTGCACTTCGGTTCGTGGCGATTCTGGAAAGCCGACGCGACGCTGCCGACCACCAGGCCGCAACGCGCCGACATCCGCGCCGCGCTGGTCTCGCAGTTCGCGAAGGGCGCCAGCGTCGACCGCCTCGCCGCACTGAAGCTGCGCTACAACGAGAAGGTGCTGCCGCTGCAGACGGGTCGCACGCACGCGCGCCCGGCGGTGCCGGATACGCTGCGCGCGCATATCCTCGCGCACCAGGACCTCAAGCTCGACTCGCTGAAGGAGGAGAAGCGGCACGCGAAGATCCAGATGGGCTACGGCACCGCCATCGGCGCGCTGACGATCGCCGAGCTCGCTGTCAATCCGGCCGCGGGCGCCGGCATCAGCGCCTCGCGCGCAGTCATGAGCCCGGTCTACCTCGCCTACGCAGGACGGCGCGGCGTCGTCGCCGAGATCAACGCGCGCAAGGCCCGGCCGATCGACGCCTCGATGCGCGAGGAAGCCCTGCTGCGCGCGATGCCGACGATCCACGCACGGATCGCCGAAGGCCAGGCCGATCCGGCCAGACTCGCCGATCCCGCGAAGTTCATGAAGGACACGCTGGCACTCTCGCCGGCGCAGATCGGCAAGCTCGACGCGCTGCAGCGCTCGGGCGACACGGCAGCGGCCCAGGCCCTGCTCAAGGATCACGCGCCCGACGCCAATGCCCGAATCGCCCTGCGCGTGCTCGCCGAGCAGAGCACGGGCGCGAACGGCAATGCCGCGCAACAGGCAGCCGCCCGCGCCTTCCTGCAGGACGAGGCGCGCGCGAGCGGCAATCCGCAACTGGCGCAGGTCGCGGCCGACGCCACGGCGGATCAGGTGTATGCGCAACTGAATCGGCATTTCCTCGAAGACGCCGCGCTCAATCCCAAGGCGTCGCTGCCGGCGCTGGCGCAACGGCTTTCGGCGGGCGGCAATACCGCGGCCCTCGACGCGCAACTCGGCTTCGATACGCGCGCCTACCAGGGCCAAGCTCCCGAGCACATTGCCGAGCAGCTCGCCACGCGTTTCGCGCAGGACAATCCCGTCTACGCGATCCGCCTGTTCGGCGCGCAACTGGCCGGCCTCGACGGCACGGCCAGCCCGGCGGACGCGCGCAATACCTTGCGCGATTTCCGCTTCAGCGAAACCGAGATCCAGGAACTCGCCGCCAAACCTCCGGCCGAGGCCGCCGACTGGCTCAACTCGCATCTGTTAGGCGAAAACCTGCGGCGACGCTTCTCGAATGCCGTGCTCGACCCGCGTGGTGTCGCCGCCGCCACCAGGCTGGCCGAGCGCATGCCGGAGCACGCCGCGAACGCGCGGGAACCGCTGACCTGGCGCCTCGGCCTCGAGCAGGCGGGCGCGCATGTGATCGATAACCCCGGCTCGCCCGGGCTCGATTCGATGCTGCATGCCCTGCACCAGCAGTTGTCGGGCAGCACGGCGCCCTCGCCGAGTGCCGGCTCGCGCAAGGTGATGGAAGCACGCCGGCGCGTGTTGGCCGAGGTCACCGCCGGCCAGGCCGATCGTCACGTCGACGTGACGCGCGATGCCGACACGATCGTGCGGATCGCGGCCGCCACCTTCGGCAAACCGGGCGCCACCGCGAAAATCGTCAAGGCCTCGGGCGGCGGGCATCCGACGATCGCGGGCGGCGACGGCATCGCCGATGCCTCGCGGATCGCCGCCGTGCTGGTTCACGATCAGCAGACCGGGCGCAGCTTCGTGCTGCATGGCGGCGATGCCGCGAAGCTCGGCGCGACGCATCGACCGGCCGATCGGCAGCCGCCGGGCACGAGTTCGTCGACCGATGGCAGCACGTCGTCCGACGCGCCCGGCGACGATGCACGCGCGGCTCGTTCGCATTCGCGCGGCAACGGCCCGGCGCGCGTGCCCAATGCCGTGCCGGGAGACACGACGCACCAGCCGCTGCGCGCGGGGCGCCGTCGCCAGGATCCGAACGCCGTCGTCACGGGTAACGACGAGCCCCGCGACTGGCTGCCCGAGCTGGAATTCGGCTCCTTCTCGAAGGACCTGCTCGGCTCGGTCGGCATCGACCTGCCCGATGGCGAGGCCTTGCTGCCCGCCTCGGCGGTCAGTCGCGCCGCGCCGCCCACCACGCAGGCCGCGGCCTCGTCTTCGCGCCTCGCGACCGGCGCCGCCGCCTCGAGTTCGGCGCAGGCCACCGACGAAATTCACAGCCTCGCCGACCTGCGGCGCTTCATCACCGAAACGGGGCGCGCGGGCCAGACCATCGCGCTCGGCCGCTCGACGGTATCTCCCGGGCAGGAAACGCTGTATGGCTATCGCGGCCTCGTCTATCGCGGCGATACGCGTTCGCCGAACCAGTTGCGGCAGGACGGCGGCTTTCGCAGCGCCCGCCCGCTCGACGAGGACACGAACCTGCTGGAAGCGCAGGGACTCGGCGAGCACAAGGGCAATCCCGGGCAATCCGGCGTCGCCACCTCGAAAGTCGCGTCCACGGCGCTATCCCAGGCCGCTGGCGGCGGCGCCGGCGAACGCGGCTACGTCTACCTGATCGACACGCGGCGCTTCGCCGAAACCGATCGCGCCTACGACCTGACCCATACGCTGGCCGAGGCCGGTCATCTGCAGGCCGGGCAAGCCGCCGACGGGCACGACGATCCGACCGGCGCGACCGTCAATGCCACGCGCGTGCCGGATTCGGCGATCGTCGGCTGGGTGAGGCTGCCCGAATCGGGCGCGCTTGCCGGCGAACTGCACTCGGCCACGCCCGAGGCGCGCGCGAGCCTGCTCGCCGAACTGGTGAAAAGCGATCGGGCCAGCGTGCATCTGAACGACGGCCGCGCCTCGATGGAAGACTGAGCGGGCACTACCGCCGCGCGATGGATGCGCCTGCCCTCTCGCGGCGCGGGACCGGCTTTTGCGCCGCCGCATGCGCGGCCCGCCAGACTGCAACGATTCGTTACAGCGGGTTCGACCCGCCAACGCCGGCCGCCGCACGAAAAATGCCGCATCGCAACGGACATGCCCGTGGCCTTCGTGCTTTCCCGGATCGCTCGGTTTATTGGCCTGTGCGCCTTTCCTCCGATTTTTGCGACGGACTTTCCAATCGATTCTTTCAGGGTCCGATGGCTGCAACAGCCTGTATCTTTTCGTTACAAATTACCAATCGAAGCGATTTAGCATGACGGGATACTGCAAAAAACGGCTCCTATCTTCAATCGCATCTATACCGAACGAGGCGAGAAACGATGAAAGTCGCCATTCTCGGCGGTCCGGCCAATCAAACCAAGCAACTGGAATCGTGGTTGCGAAATGACGGTCATCAGCCTGAATTCTTCAAGACTGGAAATAATTTTTTTGCCGCGCTCAGGCGCAACGATTTCGAACTCCTGCTGGTCGACGTGGTGCTGCCTGATCTGTCGGGGATCGACCTGATCGCCTGGGCCCGGCATCACTTCGACTGGCACGTGCCGATCGTCGCGATGACGGCGCGCGACACCTGCCAATCGGCCGCCGAGGCGCTGAAAGCCGGCGCCGACGATTATCTGGTGCGTCCGATGCGCGAGGCCGAAGTCCAGTCACGCATCATGACCGCGGCCATGCGATATGCAGGCGATTCGAATGACCGTGCCGATTTCGGCGCTTATTCGCTCGATACGAAAACCGCGAAGATTCGGCTGCATGGCGAATCGGTCAATCTGACTCGCAAGGAATTCGAATTGGCCGCCTATTTTTTCCGACATCCGGATCAATTGATTTCACATGAAACCTTATTGAATCGGATCTGGAAATTGCAAAGCGACATCGACACGCGCACGGTCGCCACTCATGTGAGCCGGATCCGCAAGAAACTGCAGCTCGACGGCAGCCACGGCTGCGAAATCCTCTCGCTCTACGGCTATGGCTACCGCTGCCTGCTCAATCGCGTCGACACGGCGAGCACGTCGGGCAGCGAGGCGCCAGAGCCGACACCGCCCGCCGCCGGCCCGATCGCCCTGCCCGGCGGCGCGAGCCCGCTCGCGACGATCGACGCCTCGCTGGCACCGATCGACGTCGCCTGCGAGCCATCGCTGTCGCTGCACGAAGCCAGGCGCCCGGTCGACCGCTACGTCGCCAACCTGCTCAAGGAACGACAGGATTTCGAGGATCAGATCCGCCGGCTGCGCGACGCGTTCTGCGAGGCGACGCTCGAGCTGCGCGCGCTGAAGCGCCAGCACGGGCGCCGGCATCACGAGGTGGAGGCCTACGCCGACTTCAGCGAGGACTTGGCCTGAGCCCAAGCGAACGCGCCGCCGGAGACGACTCTGCGGCGGCGCGTTCGACCATGGCGTGGCACTCGCATGCGAGCGCCGGACATGACAAAGGCCCGCACCAGGCGGGCCGTTTCGATACCGGGCCATCATCCGATGGCCCCGTTGCTGCTTATTTCTTGTCGGGATCGTCCGACGGCGTCGGCTGCTTGAACGGGAACGAGCTGAACATCGATTTCGCCTGGCTCTGCATCTGTTCCTGCATCTGCACGAACATGTTCTTCGACTGCTCGATGTAGCTGGTCATCATGCCCTGCATCATCGGCGCCTGCATGTTCATGAATTGCGACCAGACCTCGGGATTCATCGCGTTGCTGCCGTCGTAGAGATTCTTCGATTGGTCGGCGAGCTTGTTCTGGATGTCGATGAAGGCCTGGATGTTCTTTTCCAGGTAGGTGCCCATCATGCCCTGCATCGCATGGCCGTAGAAGCGGATGATCTGCGAGAGCATCGACGAGGAGAACATCGGCACGCCGCCGCTTTCCTCCTCCAGGATGATCTGCAGCAGGATGCTGCGCGTGAGGTCCTCGCTGCTCTTCGCGTCGACGACCTTGAAATCCTCCTGCTCGAGCACGAGCTGCTTCACATCGGTCAGCGTGATGTACGTGCTCGTTTCGGTGTCGTACAGCCGGCGATTCGGGTACTTCTTGATGAGTCGTTCGGCAGTCTTCTTTGTAGTAGTCATGGAACACCTGTGAGCGCCGGGGTGGCGCGATGACAGCGCTCGCCGCCGCGACGGCGCGCGGCCGGACGGAACGCACTCGGAATCTGTCGAGCCCGCGGCGCGGCCTGCCCCACACGGCGGCCGCGCCAGCAGGCTCAGCCCATGTGCAGACCGCCGTTGAGCGAGAAGTCGGCGCCCGTGGCGAAGCCCGATTCGTCCGAAGCGAGCCAGGAGACGATCGAGGCGATCTCGTCGGGCGAGCCGAGTCGGCGCACCGGAATCGTCGCGACGATCTTCTCGAGCACGTCGGGGCGGATCGCCTTGACCATGTCGGTGCCGATGTAGCCCGGCGACACGGTGTTGACCGTCACGCCCTTGGTCGCCACTTCCTGCGCCAGCGACATGGAAAAGCCGTGGATGCCGGCCTTGGCGGTCGAGTAGTTGGTCTGGCCGAACTGGCCTTTCTGGCCGTTCACCGACGAGATGTTGATCACCCGGCCCCAGCCGCGCTCGACCATGCCGTCGATCACCTGCTTGGTCACGTTGAACAGGCTGGTCAGGTTCGTGTCGATCACGGCCTGCCAGTCTTCCAGCGTCATCTTGCGGAACACCACGTCGCGCGTGATGCCGGCGTTGTTGACCAGCACGTCGACCTCGCCCACCTCGGCCTTGACCTTGTCGAAGGCGAGCTTGGTCGACTCCCAGTCGCCGACGTTACCCTCGGAGGCGTAGAAATCGAAGCCCAGGGCCTTCTGGTCCTCGATCCACTTCGCGCGGCGCGGCGAATTCGGTCCGCAGCCGGCGACCACCTTGAAACCCGCCTTGTGCAGACGCTGGCAAATGCCCGTCCCGATGCCGCCCATGCCGCCCGTTACGTAAGCCACTCGCTGAGTCATACTGAACACTCCATTTATCGTTGTCGAAGCGCCGGACGGCGCTTCCTTCGTCGTCTGCCTGGTTCAAGCGCGGCGCGCTCCCACCGCG
This sequence comes from Burkholderia sp. Ax-1720, assembly GCF_011753035.1. NCBI lineage: Bacteria > Pseudomonadati > Pseudomonadota > Betaproteobacteria > Burkholderiales > Burkholderiaceae > Burkholderia > Burkholderia sp. Ax-1720. The sequence continues at coordinate 73,595 of NZ_VWWK01000013.1, forward strand.
CCGCGCGGCGGCGTCACGGGCGCTCGACCGCCAGCGCCACGCCCATCCCGCCGCCGATACACAGCGATGCGAGGCCGCGCTTCGCATCGCGCTTCTGCATCTCGTGCAGCAGCGTGACCAGGATCCGGCAGCCCGATGCGCCGATCGGATGACCGATCGCGATCGCACCGCCGTTCACGTTCACCTTCGAGGTATCCCAGCCCATCTGCTGGTGCACGGCGAGCGCCTGCGCCGCGAAGGCCTCGTTGATCTCCATCAGGTCGAGATCGCCGACCGACCAGCCGGCGCGCTCCAGGCAGCGGCGCGAGGCCGGCACCGGGCCCATGCCCATCACCTTCGGATCGACGCCGGCATTGGCGTAGGCCTTGATGCGCGCGAGCGGCGTGAGGCCAAGCGCCTTGGCCTTCTCGGCCGACATCACCAGCACCGCGGCGGCGCCGTCGTTGAGGCCCGAGGCATTGGCCGCCGTCACCGAACCTTCCTTCGAGAAGGCGGGCTTGAGGCCCGCCAGCGACTCGGCCGTCACGCCGTGGCGCACGAACTCGTCGCTGGCGAAGCGGATCGGCTCGCCCTTGCGCTGCGGGATCTCGATCGGCACGATCTCGTCGTCGAAGCGGCCCGACTTCTGGGCGGCCTCGGCCTTGTTCTGCGAGAGCGCCGCGAAGGCGTCCTGGGCCTCGCGCGTGATGCCGTATTCCTTGGCCACGTTCTCGGCGGTGATGCCCATGTGGTAGTTGTTGTAGACGTCCCAGAGGCCGTCCACGATCATGCTGTCGACCAGCTTGGCGTCGCCCATCCGGAAGCCGTCGCGCGAGCCCGGCAGCACGTGCGGCGCCGCGCTCATGTTCTCCTGGCCGCCCGCGATGACGATCTCGGCGTCGCCCGCGATGATCGCGTTGGCGGCCAGCATCACGGCCTTCAGGCCCGAGCCGCAGACCTTGTTGATGGTCATGCCGGGCACGGCGGTGGGCAGGCCCGCCTTGATCACGGCCTGGCGCGCCGGGTTCTGACCCGACGCGGCCGTCAGCACCTGGCCCATGATCACTTCGCTGATCTGGTCGGGCGCCACGCCGCTGCGTTCCAGCACGGCGCGAATCACGCTCGCGCCCAGTTCCGGCGCGGCGATCTTGGCCAGCGAACCACCGAATTTGCCGACCGCGGTGCGCGCGGCCGATACGATCACTACGTCAGTCATGTCTTCATCCTCCAGGCCCGCACCGCGACCCGCTCCGTTGAAAAAATGCCGGGGCACAGACGGCCAGCGTGCGCCGCCTGTCGCGATCCGTCAATGCTCCTGCTTCAATTCCTTACCAGGACGTAGCGCCCGGGTGCCGGCTCGATCACCGGGAAGTGCGCCGAACCCAGCGAGGCGCGCGGCTTGGTCTTGCGGCCGCCGTATTGATCGAGCCAGTCGATCCATTCCGGCCACCAGCTGCCCGGGTGCTCGGTCGCCGCGTCGAACCACTCCTGCGCCTGCTCCGGCAGCTCCTTGGCGTCGGGCGCGTCGAAGCTCCAGTAGCTGCGCTTGTTCTTGGCCGGCGGATTGATCACGCCCGCGATGTGGCCCGAGGCGCCGAGCACGAAGCGCAGCGGCCCGGTCAGCAGCGAAGTCGAGGCGTAGGCGGTCTGCCAGGGCACGATGTGATCCTCGCGCGAGCCGTAGATGAAGGTCGGCACGTCGATGCGCGTGAGGTCGACCGGCTCGCCGCACACGTTGAGCGCGCCGGGCTCGCGCAGCTTGTTCTCGAGGTAGGTGTGGCGCAGGTACCAGGCATACATCGGGCCCGGCAGGTTGGTCGAGTCGCTGTTCCAGTACAACAGGTCGAACGGCGCCGGCGTGCGGCCCTTGAGGTAGTTGTCGACCACGTAGTTCCAGACCAGATCGTTGGGCCGCAGGAACGAGAAGGTATTGGCGAACTCCACGCCATGCATCAGGCCCGGCGCCGTGCCGTGCTTGCCGCCGATCGACTGCTCGCGCATCTGCACGTGCGCCTCGTCGACGAACACGTCGAGCACGCCGGTATCGGTGAAGTCGAGCATCGCGGTGAGCAGCGTCATCGAGGCTACCGGGTGTTCGCCGCGCGCGGCCAACACCGCGAGCGCGGTGGCCAGCATGGTGCCGCCCACGCAGAAGCCGAGCGCGTTGATCTGCTCGCGGCCGCTGATCTGCTGGACCGTGTCGATCGCGGCCAGCACGCCCTCGTTCATGTAGTCGTCCCAGCCCTTGGCCGCGATCGACGCATCGGCATTGCGCCACGACACCAGGTAGACCTGGTGGCCGCTGGCCAGCGCATGCGCGACCAGCGAATTCTCGGGCTGCAGGTCGAGGATGTAGAACTTGTTGATGCAGGGCGGCACGATCAGCAGGGGCCGCTCGTAGACGGTCGCCGTGACCGGCTGGTACTGGATCAGCTGGATCAGGTCGTTCTCGAACACCACCGCGCCGGGCGTGTTCGCGAGGTTCTTGCCGACCACGAATTGCGATTCGTCGGTTTGAGAAATCTTGCCGCGTTGCAGATCGCCGAGCAGGTTCATCATGCCCTGCCGCAGGCTTTCGCCCTGCGTGTCGAGCACGCTCTTCTGCGCCTCGGGATTCAGCGCCAGGAAGTTGCTCGGCGACAGTGCCGCGGTCCACTGCTGCACCGCGAACAGAATCCGCTCGTGCGTCTTGGCATCGGTCTCGACCGCCTCGGCGAGCGCCTGCAGGTAGCGCGCGTTGAGCAGGTACCAGGCAGCCGTGAAGGCATGCGCGGGCGAAGCCTTCCAGGCCTCGGCGCTGAAGCGCCGGTCCTTCAGCTCGGGCGCCTCGAGCTGCGAGGCGGTCGCCTTGCGGAACAGCTCGGCGCTCTCGCGCGCATAGTCGGCCTGTAGCTGCTGCAGCCGCGCCGGCGGCACCGAGGCGACCGGCAGCGACATGCCCGGCAGCGCCGCGCCGCCGGGAAAGGCCGCGCCGAACTGGCTGCCGAACTGGCCGCCGAACGGATTGCCGAATTGAGCTGCAAACGGTGCACCACCCGCGGCCGACCACTCGGGCAGCTTGGGCATGGCGAACGGAAAGGGAAAGGAAGCAGCCGGATTCGCTTGCGCAGACTGACCGGCCGCGGCGCGCAGGGGCTCCGCGAAGCGGCCCCATGCGTCGAGCCACTGCTGGAACATCTGTTGAATCGGCTGGGACGCATCGGCCGTCTGGCGCCCCGGATTGAAGTCCGCTTGTGAGGAAGTCGACGAATTTTTCGGTGCTGTCATACCTGCCTTACCGGTGATTCCTGGCTGTGCATCTGGACATCCTGCGTCAACGACCTGCCGGCGACGCGACCTGCCGGCCGTCATACGCTGGAGGTGGCTTCACGATTCTGCCGCAGTGCAGTAGTTTTATCATTATCGTTTTCCCCCATGCGCTGCCGCGGGGGAAAACGCGCGAGGCCGCGACTATGCGGCAATCCGTCGCAACATCGTCGGCGAGGCCCGGCCCGAGGCGACGTGCGAGTGGCTTGGAGCCGGTTCAGCCTAACCGGGTTCCGTGACGGGAATCATGTCACGCGCCGCAGCAAAAAGTCCCCGGCATTTGTACCGGGCCAGGCAAGAAATACCCGTATCGATATGAGCGAGGGGCCGTGGAGGGGCGATCCCCCGTGCTGCCGGCCCGCTCGCCAGGCCTCTAGTCGTTGATCCAGATCATCGCGGCCATGCGACCCGTGACCCGATCGCGCCGGTAGGAGTAGTAGCGATGGCGCTCGGTCACCGTGCAGGCGGTGCCGCCCGTCGGCTGCATGATGCCGAGCCGCGCCAGGCGCAGGCGCGCCAGCGCGTAGAGATCCGCGTGGTGCTTGCCCGCCGCGCCGTCGATCGCGACGAAGGCGCGCGCGGTCGCCTCGCGCTCGTCCGGCAGCGCCGCATCGGCGAATGCCGCGTGCACGTCGGCGCCGACCTCGAAGACGCGCGGGCCGATCGCCGGGCCCAGCCAGGCATGCAGGCTGCTCGCCTCGACGCCGGCCAGGTCCGCCACCTGGGCCGCGGTGCGCTCGAGGATGCCCGCCACCAGGCCGCGCCAGCCCGCGTGCGCGGCACCGACCGCGCGGCCGGCCGCGTCGCAGAACAGCACCGGCAGGCAATCGGCCACCATCACCACGCAGACGGCGCCGGGCACGTCGGTCACGCTGGCATCGGCGCGAACCGGCGCGTCCGCCGCAACCGGGCCGGCCGCCAGCACCGCGTCGGCGCGCACGACCTCGGTGCCGTGCACCTGCTCGAGCCAGGCCGCGCGCGGCTGGCCGGCCAAGGCCAGCAGCCGCGCGCGATTCGCCTCGACGGCGGCCGGATCGTCGCCGGTGTGAAGGCCGAGATTCATGCCGCCGGGCGCATCGCCCTGCTCCGCCGACCATCTGCCATAAGGCGCGGCGCTCACGCCGCCGTCACGCGTCGAAACCAGCGCGCGCACGCGCGGCGCAACGCGCCAGTCGGGTTGCAGGCAATCGTCGAGGCTCAGCTCGGGCAGCGTGATGGTGGTCATTCAGTCCTCTTCCGGATCGTCGCGTACGTAGATGATCTCGCCATCGTAATCATCGTCGTCGTAATCGTCCTCGTCGTCGAAGTCGGCGTCCTCGGCACCGAAGCCGAGCGCGGCGGCCAGCTCGGCGATGTCGTCGGGCACCGGACAGCGCCACTGCATCGAGCGCCCCGTGAGCGGGTGCACCAGGCCGAGCCGCCAGGCATGCAGGGCCTGGCGCGCGAAACCGCCGGGCAGCGCCGCGACCGAGCGCTTGCCGCGCGCGCGGCCATAGACCGGGTCGCCGAGCAGCGGATGGCCGGTATGCGCGCAGTGCACGCGAATCTGGTGCGTGCGGCCGGTCTCGAGATCGCAGTGGATCGCCGACACCGGCTGGTTCTGCCAGAGCACCGTATCGACGCAGCGGAAGTGCGTGCGGGCCGGCTTGCCCGAGGCGCCCGTGACGACCGCCATGCGCGTGCGCTCGCGCGGATCGCGGCCGATCGGCGCGTCGATGGTGCCGCTCTCGGGCATGCGCCCCCACACCAGCGCGAAGTAACGCCGCTTGACGGTGCGCGCCTGCAACTGCCGGACCAGGTCGGTCTGCGCCGCGAGCGTGCGCGCCACCACCATCAGCCCGGAGGTTTCCTTGTCGAGGCGATGGACGATGCCAGCGCGCGGCAGGCCGGCCGCCGCCTCGCCGTAGCGATGCAGCAAGCCGTTGAGCAGGGTGCCGCTCCAGTTGCCGGCGGCGGGATGCACCACCAGGCCGGCGGGCTTGTCGATCACCACCAGGGCTTCGTCCTCGTAGACGATCGACAGCGGCACCGGCTCGGGCGCGAACGCGAGCTGCTCGGGCAACAGGTCGGGCACCAGCTCGATGGTCGCGCCCAGCGGCACCGGCTGGCGCACCTTGGCCGGCGCGCCGTCGACGCGCACGCGCTGCTCGTCGATCCAGCCCTGCAGGCGGCTGCGCGAGAATTCGGGGAATAGTTGGGCGAGCGCCTTGTCGAGGCGCTCGCCGGCGAGCGAGTCAGGCACCACCACCACCCGCGGGGCCTCGTCGCCCGATGCGGCGGAGGCCGGCGCGGCAAGCGACTCGCCAGACAGATCATCGTCGAGCGAATCGCCCGCCGATGCGTCGGACGGGGTGGAGCTTGGGCTATAATCGTCGCCATTTGCCGTGCCCGGCCGGGCACGGAACGAACTTGAACGGGTCATTTAGACTGGGTCACCGAGACTGAAAGCTAGGACATGCGAGCCACATTCACCATGATGAATTCGACCAAACGCGTGGCAAAACCTGTGGCCGCGTGGGCTGCATTGGCCGCGGCCGCCGCGCTGATCGCCGGCTGCCACGGCTTGCCGCAGAAGACCGACGAAACGGCGACCTGGTCGAACAACAAATTATACTCAGAGGCTCAGGATGCCCTGAACGGCAGCGATTGGGGCAAGTGCGCGAAATATTTCGAAGCGCTGCAAGGCCGCGATCCGTTCGGCCATTTCGCCCAGCAGGCGCAGATCAACGTAGCCTACTGCAACTGGAAGGATAACGAAGCAAGCGCCGCCGACCAGGCCGTCGACCGCTTCATCCAGCTGCACCCGGATCACCCGGACATCGCCTATGCCTACTACCTGAAGGGGATGATCCACTTCAACGACGATCTCGGCCTGTTCGGCCGCTTCTCGGGTCAGGACATGAGCGAGCGCGATCCGCAGGCGCTGCGCGAATCGTATGACGCGTTCAAGATCGTCGTCGACCGCTACCCGAAGAGCAAGTACGCGCCCGACGCCGCCGCGCGGATGCGCTACATCGTCAACGCGCTGGCCTCGCACGAGGTGCACGCCGCCGACTACTACTACCGCCGCGGCGCCTACGTGGCCGCGATCAACCGCGCCCAGCTGGCGATCACGCAGTACAAGAACGCGCCGGCGATCGAGGACGCGCTGCACATCATGGTGCTGTCCTACGGCAGGCTGAACCAGCCGCAACTGGCCGACGACACCAAGCGCGTGCTGGCCAGCACCTTCCCGGACAGCCCGTACGTCACGGGGCATGCCCGTCCCGGCGCGAAGAAGAAGTCCTGGTGGCAGTTCTGAGCCCGCTCGCGCGGCTGCCCCGCCGCGGGCGGCCTGCAGCGAGCACCCAATAAAAAACCCGGCCATGGCCGGGTTTTTTATTTGATGGCGAGGCAACCGCCTGCCGAAGCGAGCTCAGGCACGAATGCCGCGCCCGCCCTCTTCGAAGAACTCGCGCACCACGTCGATCTCGCGCGTGCGCTTGAAGGGCGGCAGGCTCTGCCAGATGCGCCGGCCATAAGGCTTGTCGACCAGCCGCGTGTCGCAGATCATCAGCACGCCGCGATCGGTCTCGGCGCGGATCAGGCGGCCCGCGCCCTGCTTGAGCGTGATCACCGCCTGCGGCAGCTGGTGCACGGCGAACGGGCTCAGGCCCTTCTTGGTCAGCGCATCGAGCCGCGCGGCCAGCACCGGATCGTCGGGCGGCGCGAACGGCAGCTTGTCGATCACCACCAGCGACAGCGCGTCGCCGCGCACGTCCACGCCCTCCCAGAAGCTCTGGCTGCCGACCAGGATCGCATTGCCGTAGGCACGGAAGCGGTCCAGCAATTCGGTGCGGCTCGCGTCACCCTGCACCAGGAGGGGCATGTTCCAGCCGCGCGCCTCGATGGTCTCGCGCAGCTTGGCGGCGATCCGGTCGACCGCGCGCAAGGTGGTGCAAAGCATGAACACGCCACCGCCCGAGGCTTCGATGGCCGGCAGCGCCGCATCGAACACCGCGTCGGTGAACATCGGCGAGGACGGCTGCGGCAGGTCGCGCGGCACATAGAGCAGGCCCTGTGCCGGATAGTCGAAGGGACTGGGCAGCGTCATCGAGCGACGCGAGCTGAGCCCCATCTGCGCCGCGTAGTGGGTGAAGTCGCCGCGCACCGACAGCGTCGCCGAGGTGAAGATCCAGGCGCGCGGCACGCCAGCGCGCTGCTTGGCGAAGATCGGCGCGACCGACAGCGGCGTTTCGTGCAGTTGCACCGTCTGCGAGAACACCTCGACCCAGCGCACCTTCTCGTCGGGGTCGTCGCGCTTCGCCTCGGCCGCCTCGCCACCCGCCGCCACCTCCTTCACGGTTTTCGCCGCGCTGGCCGCCGCCGCATCGGGCGCGACCCAGCCGGCCAGGATGCCCTGCAGCTCGCGCGCGCGGCGCAGGCAAGCGCCCAGCGATTCGGCGCGCTCGGCCTGCCCGGCCAGCGCCGAAGCGAGCGCGTCGAGCGCGGTATCGACATCGTCGAGCGCGGCGAACAACGGATGATCCTCGCCGAGCTGCGCCAGCGAGACGCGCACGATGCCGCCGTCGGCGAAGGCGAGCCGCACGTCGCGCGCCGCGCGCTCCAGCGCGGCGCCGAGCTTGACCCACTCCACCGCGTCGCGCGCATGGGCCAAGCCCTCGACCACGGTGTCGCGCGCGAGCTCGAGCATCTGCGTGGTCGACAGCGTCTCGCCGAAGAACAGCGTGGCCGTCTCCGGCAGTTGGTGCGCCTCGTCGAAGATGACGGTGTTCGCGCTCGGCAGCAGCTCGGCCATGCCGGTATCGCGCAGCATGATGTCGGCGAAGAACAGGTGGTGGTTCACCACCACCACGTCGGCCTGCTGCGCCTCGCGGCGCGCCTGCATCACGAAGCATTCCTTGTAGTGCGGGCAGTCCTGGCCGAGACAGTTGTCGCGCGTCGAGGTGACCATCGACCAGACCGGCGCCGTCTCGGGCACGCTGGCCAGCTCGGCCTTGTCGCCGCTGCGCGTGAGCTTGGCGAACCGGACGATCTCCTGCAGGTAGGCGGTGTCCTGCCGGGTCGGCAGGCGGCCGTTGTCGGCCGTGCGCTGCAGGTAGTAATGGCAGAGGTAGTTGGAGCGGCCCTTGAGCATCGCGATCGTGACGGGCACGGCGAGCGCGTCGCGCACGGTCGGGATGTCGCGCTGGAACAACTGGTCCTGGAGGTGCTTGGTGCCGGTCGAGACGATCACCTTGCCGCCCCACAGCATGGCCGGCACGAGATAGGCATAGGTCTTGCCGGTGCCGGTACCGGCCTCGACGATCAGGGTGTTGTCGGCGCCGTCGTCCTCGGCGGTGGCGGCGCTGTCGCCGCGCGCATCGTCGCCGGCCGGCGCGGTCTCGTCCGCCTGCAGCTTGCGGGCCGGGCGCTTGCGCGCATCGAAGATCTCGGGCTCGGGCAGCTTGCGCGCCGATGCCTCCATCGCGGCGGCCACCGCGCGCGCCATGTCGATCTGCGAAGCCCGCGGGCGGTAGCCGTCGAGCACGCGCGCGAGCAGGCCGCCCTCGCCGAAGATCGCGTCGAGTTCATTGACGCGCTTGCGGCTCGGGGTGGCAAGGGGATGGGGGGCGCCCGCGCGCGAAGACGCGGCGGACGATTCGTCGCGCCGCGTGTCAGCGGGTGCTTCTAGCGGTGAATTCAAGGCAAGCGGTTCCTCATTTCCGGTGCCTGACGCGGCCCCGGCGCTTGCCAGGCCGCCCTCAGGCGCGCTGATCCGGTTCGAGCTGCGATTGCAGCATGATGATTTTGTCCTTGGCCAGCAGCTTTTCCTTCTTCAGCCGGTGCAGCGCCAGGTCGTCGATGTCAGAGCGCATTTCCTTGAGCTCGATCTCGCGTGCCAGCTGACTGTGCTGCTCCTGCAGCGATACCAGCCGGTTGCGCAATTCCTGCTTCAGCTCTGCTTGACGGGTTTGCATGCTCGCCTCCTCAAAAGAACCGGCTCGACGCAGCGGCCTTCCGATGCCGCTCGCGATTCGCCGGGTTGGCTGTCCGAACGAAATACCCACCCCTCGCTGTCTGGCGTGACGACGTGCGCGGCACGCCCTACTGCTGTTGTTGCTGTTGCTGCTTTTCCTTGGCCTTCTCGGCCGCCTGGCGCTGCCGTTCCTCGACATCGGCCTTGTGCTGCTCGGCCTCGCGCTGCTTGTCCGCGTAACGCTCGGCGTTCTGTGCCCGCTCCTGCGCCTTTTGCGCAGCCTGTGCGTGGGCATCGTCGAGCTTCTTCTGGAAATCGGCCTGCTTCTGATCGTACGCCTGCTGGCTGGCCGCGCGCTGCGGCGCGTCCGCATCGCGCTGCGCGCGCTTGAGCTCGTTCTCGCGCTGCCTGTCGGCATAGGCGGCCGCGCTCGCGGCCTCGCTGGCGGCGCGCTGCGGCGCTTCGGCCTGCTGCTGCGCGGCCTTCAGCGCGAGCTCGTCGTCACGGCGCTTGGCGCGCACCGCGCGCTGCTCGTCGTTCAGGGCGAGCTGCTGCTGGCTGATGCTCGAACGCTCGTCACGCATCGTGTCACGCGCTTTGGTCAGACAATTGTTGACGAAGAACTTGCTGTAGCAGTCATGCTGGGCCACGCCATAACGATAATTGTTTTCCGCCGTGCGCTGATTGAGCACTTTTTGGCGGGCATCGAAATCGCGATCCTGTGCCGCGGCGACAGAGTCGCTCGTGACGGCTGCATCGGACGCGGCCGCCTGCGCGGCGGCCACGGACGAAGCGGCGCCGAGCGCGAGGGCCAGCGCGGCAACGAGTAAACGGGAGATTGGCAACGTCGTAGGAAAGCTGCGGGACATGGGGCAAATTCTAACACCGCGCCGCCGCCCTCGCGGCGGCGCCCCGATGCATTTATGGCAAAATGCCCCGCTCCATTCACCCGCCCGGCCCGGTTCGCCGGCCACGGGCGTTCCAGCAGGCCGTAGACGCACTCACTACCCATGACGGAAACCGTAGCACTCAAGATCGTTCAACGCATCGCCTCCGAACTTGCGGTCCAGCCGCGGCAGGTCGCGGCAGCCGTGCAACTTCTCGACGAAGGCTCCACCGTTCCGTTCATCGCCCGCTACCGCAAGGAAGTGACGGGCAATCTGGACGACACGCAACTGCGACAGCTCGAGGAGCGCCTGCTGTACCTGCGCGAACTCGAGGAACGCCGCGCCACCATCCTCGCCAGCATCGAGGAACAGGGCAAGCTGACCGACGAGCTGCGCGGCGCCATAGAGACCGCCGACAGCAAGCAGGTGCTCGAGGATCTCTACCTGCCCTACAAGCCCAAGCGCCGCACCCGCGCGCAGATCGCCCGCGAGGCCGGCCTCGAGCCGCTGGCTCAGGCGCTGCTGGCCAACCCGCTGCTCGATCCGCAGGCCGAGGCCGCCACCTACGTCGACGCCGACAAGGGCGTGGCCGACGTGAAGGCCGCGCTCGACGGCGCGCGCGACATCCTGTCCGAGCAGTTCGGCGAAACGGCCGAGCTGCTCGGCAAGCTGCGCGACTACCTGCACGGCCAGGGCGTGGTCTCCTCGGCCGTGGTGGAAGGCAAGGAAAACGAGGAAGGCGAGAAATTCCGCGATTACTACACGTACTCGGAAACGCTCAAGACGGTGCCCTCGCACCGCGCGCTGGCCCTGTTCCGCGGGCGCAATGCCGGCGTGCTGACGGTCAAGCTGGGCCTGGGCGAGGAACTCGACGCGCAGGTGCCGCATCCGGGCGAGGCGATGATCGCGCGCCATTTCGGCATCGCCAACCAGAGCCGCCCGGCCGACAAATGGCTGTCCGACGTGTGCCGCTGGTGCTGGCGCGTCAAGGTCCAGCCGCACCTGGAAACCGAGCTGCTGACCAAGCTGCGCGAGGATGCCGAGAGCGAGGCGATCCGCGTGTTCGCGCGCAACCTCAAGGATCTGCTGCTGGCCGCGCCGGCCGGCCCGAAGGCCGTGATCGGCCTGGATCCTGGCCTGCGCACCGGCGTCAAGGTCGCGGTGGTCGATCGCACCGGCAAGCTGCTCGCCACCGACACGATCTACCCGCACGAGCCGCGCCGCGACTGGGACGGCTCGCTGGCCAAGCTCGCGCGCCTGGCCGCGCAGACCCAGGCCGAGCTGATCAGCATCGGCAACGGCACCGCCTCGCGCGAGACCGACAAGCTCGCCAGCGAACTGATCTCGCGCCATCCCGAGCTGAAGCTGCAGAAGATCGTGGTGTCCGAGGCCGGCGCCTCGGTCTATTCGGCTTCCGAAACGGCGGCCAAGGAATTCCCCGAGCTCGACGTCACGCTGCGCGGCGCCGTCTCGATCGCGCGCCGCCTGCAGGATCCGCTCGCCGAGCTGGTCAAGATCGAGCCGAAGGCGATCGGCGTCGGCCAGTACCAGCACGACGTCAACCAGCGCGAGCTGGCGCGTTCGCTGGATGCCGTGGTCGAGGACTGCGTGAACGCCGTGGGGGTCGACGCGAACACCGCCTCGGCCGCCCTGCTGGCGCGCGTCTCGGGGCTCAACGCCACGCTGGCGCGCAACATCGTCGATTTCCGCGACGCCAACGGCCCGTTCCCGTCGCGCGAGCATCTGCGTCGCGTGCCGCGCCTGGGCGACAAGACCTTCGAGCAGGCCGCCGGCTTCCTGCGCATCAACGGCGGCGAGAACCCGCTCGATCGTTCCTCGGTCCACCCGGAAGCCTATCCGGTGGTCGAGCGCATGCTCGCGAAGATCAGCAAGCGCATCGACGACGTGCTCGGCAATCGCGACGCGCTGGCCGGCCTCGCGCCGACCGAGTTCGTCGACGATCGTTTCGGTCTGCCGACGGTTCGCGACATCCTGTCCGAACTCGAGAAACCGGGCCGCGATCCGCGCCCCGAGTTCAAGACCGCGACCTTCCGCGAAGGCGTCGAGAAGGTATCCGACCTGATGCCGGGCATGGTGCTCGAGGGCGTCGTGACCAACGTGGCCGCGTTCGGCGCCTTCGTCGATATCGGCGTCCACCAGGACGGCCTGGTCCACGTCTCGGCGATGTCGACCAAGTTCATCAAGGATCCGCACGAGGTGGTGAAGGCGGGCCAGGTGGTCAAGGTCAAGGTGCTCGATGTCGACGTGAAGCGCCAGCGCATCGCGCTGACGATGCGCATGGACGACGAACCCGGCGTCGCCACCAGCGGCAGCCGCGGCGGCGCCGGCAACGATCGCGGCGCGGCGCGCGGCGGCATGGGC
>NZ_VWWK01000141.1:0-18573 GCF_011753035.1 Burkholderia sp. Ax-1720
CGCTGGCCTCGGCGGCCGCGGCCCCGGCCGAAGCGCGCGCGGCCGCGCCCCCCCGTGCCGGCACCGTCGACACCATCGACCAGGAACTGGTCGCGCTGGCGCTGAACGGCAGCGGCACCGGCATCTGGGATCGCGACGTGGCCAGCGGCGAGATCCGCTACTCGCCGGAATGGAAGGCGATCCTCGGTTATGCGCCGCATGAACTGAGCAGCCGCATCGAGGACGCGGTGGACCGCCTGCATCCCGACGACCGCGAGTATGTCCAGGCGGAGATGCACGCGCACTTCGAGGGCAGGACCGATCGCTACGAGGTCGAGCACCGGATCCTCTGCAAGGACGGCGGCTACAAGTGGATCTGCAGCCGCGGCAAGGTGATCGCCCGCGATGGCGACGGCCGGGCGCTGCGCATGGTGGGCGCGACCACCGACATCACCGCGCTGCGCGAGACCGCCGCGCGCCTGCAGCAGACCATCGACCTGATCACCAACCTGACCGACGAGGTGGACGGCCTGGTGTTCCAGTATCGCGAGACGGCGGCGGGCGATCGTTTCTTCAGCTACGTGAGCCGCGGCATCCAGCAGATCTACGAACTCGAGCCCGAGCAGGTGGCCGGCAGCGCGGCGCCGGTCGAGGCCTGCATCGACCCGCGCGACCTCGCCGCCTACCGGCACTCGCTGCGCGAGTCGGCCGCGCTGCTGACGCCGTGGCGGCTCGAATTCCGCGTGCAGCTGCCGCGCCAGGGCCTGCGCTGGCGGCACGGCGAGGCGCGGCCGCAGCGCCAGGCGGACGGCGGCACGCTGTGGCACGGCTTCATCACCGACACCACCGAGCGCAAGCGCATCGAGGCGGAGCTGCACGAGCTCGCCACCATCGACCACCTGACCGAGCTGGCCAACCGGCGCGATTTCCTGGCGCAGAGCGAGGCCGTGTTCATGCGGCTGCGCCACACCGGCCACGGCGAGGCGGCGGTGCTGATGCTCGATCTCGACCACTTCAAGTCGCTCAACGATCGCTGGGGCCATGCGCTCGGCGATCGCGCGCTGCGCCACTTCGCCCAGTTGCTGCGGCAGGAGGCGCGCAGCACCGATATCGTCGGGCGCATCGGCGGCGAGGAATTCGCGGTGGTGCTGCCGGGCCTGAGCATCGACGCCGCGATCGACTACGGCCTGCGCCTGCAGCAGCGCATGACCGAGGCACCGCTGGCGGTCGGCGAGCGGCTGGTGGCGCTGACCGTGAGCATCGGCATCGACCGCATGAGCGCCGCCGATCTCGGCGTCGACCAGGTGCTCACGCGTTGCGACAAGGCGCTGTATGTCGCCAAGGCACGCGGGCGGAATCGGATCGAGTTGTACATGGATTGAGGCTCGCGAACTGCCGCCCGCGACACCGGGCGGAGGCCTTTTCCATCGGCAAGGCATGCGGACGAAACGCTTGAGCGCGCCGCCCGGCTCGCCTATGCTTGAGTGCTTGTCCGGCGGGGGACGTCAGCGATCCGGACCAGAACAATCACGCGAGAGAACGATGATCCACCGGATAACCAGGCACCGCGGGCTACGATGGATGCTGGCCACCGTTCTGCTTGCCGCGCTGGCGGCTTGCGGCGGCGGAGACGGTGCGGCGAATGGCAGCCCGGGGAATGGCACCGGTACGTCGGCCGGCGGCACGGCGACGGCACGGGACGACGACGCGCTTGCCGCCGCCGCGGCACTGTCGATCGTGGTGACGGTGTCGGACAACACCGTGAATCTCAGCTGGAAAGACGGCTTTCCGTCGGGCGCGACCTATGCCGTGCAGATGCAGGGGGCCGACGGCACGTTCACGACCGTGACCAGCCTGGCCGCGATGGGCAGCGGCAATACCCTGTCGTGGCGGCAGGCACTGCAAGCGGCGACGACGTTCCGGGTCGTGGCGACCGACGACGGCCGGACGTTCAGCCTGCAAACCGCGGCAGGTGCGACCAGCCTGGCCGCCAGCCTTCCCTCGACACCGATCTCGCTGGCCGTGACGAGCTCGCCGGGCAACGCCGCCAACGTCCGGGGCACTAGCGTGCAATTCAACTACTTCGGCCCCGCCGCCGAATCGATCCGCTGGCTGGTCGACCAGCTAGCAACGGGCACGGCGGTGGGAACCGCCCTGGTCTGGGACAGCACCACGGTGGCCAGCGGCCCGCACACGATCGAGGCGATCGTCACCGCATCGGGCGTCACCTACCGCGCCAGCCTGCCGATCATCGTGACAAATCCCGGCACGAGCCCATCGGACATCACGATCAGCAGCGGCAGCGGCGACGTGATCTACGTCCTCGCGCCCGCCGCCGGCTACGCCTCGATGTCGCTGAGCGTCGACGGCCAGTCGATCCAGACGCTGACGCAGCCCAATGCCTGCACCGGCCTGAGCTGCGCCCCGAGCGCCTACGACGCCTTCCGGTTCCTGGTGCATGGCTTGCAGATCGGATCCGGCACCCATGCCGCGGTCCTGACCAGGACGCCCGCCTCCGGCGCGGCGACCCGGGAAAACTTCCCGCTGACCGTGTGGAATGCGCCGCGCCTGACGATCAGCACGCCGGCCGGCGCGAGTTTCGTCGACGGCACGGGCTCGCTGTCGATTTCCGGAACCGCCGGCAGCGACCTGCCCGGCAGCGTGAGCGTGCAAGCCTTTCTCGGCACGGTGCCGATCCCGGTGCAGGCCCCCGACGGCACCCATTTCACGGGCAGCCTGGATCTGAGCGGCATCGCCCCCGGCGCCTACTCGCTGACGATACGCGCATCGGACAGCTATACGCAGTCGACGGTCCAGCAGTTGCAGGTGGTCGTGGCCTCGTCCGCGCAGGCGGTCTATCCGTCGAATTTCGCCCTGGGGCAGCCCCCCGAGCAGTCGACGGCCGCCAACTACATCCAGTTGCTGGCCGCCGATGGCGACAGCATCCTCTACACGGCGCCCGACATGACGGAGCGCGTGCGCGAGGTCGGCGCGCAAACCGAAGTCTCCCTGAGCGGCTCCCTGCCGCTGTTCCCGGTCACGGTCACGCCCTGGATGCTGACCGGCGGCCTGGCCTACTACAGCTCGACGACCTCGTCGACGGGCATCGACGGCTGCCCGGCCTTCAGCAACTGCACCTTCCAATGGGACAGCCAGGGGGCGGTCAGCAACATCACGGCGGCTCTGGGCGGCTCGCCGAGAGCCGCGGTGGGCGGTTACCTGCTGGTCAACGGCCCGAACGCCCGATATGCGCTCTACGGCACGCGCGACGGCAGCCTGACACCGCTCGCGGTTCCCAATAGCGCGAGCTGGGACCTGGCCGTGACCGGCAGCGGCCCACAGTTCTGCTACCTGGATTTCATCGGGGATCCCGGCCACGTGAACTGCATCGCAACCTCCACGCGGACCACGACCCAGTTGGCGAGCCCCTCGGTCGATCGGTCGGCGCCGCTCAGGACCGATGGCACGCATGTCGCCTGGGTCGCGCCGCAAGCCGGCCAGGCCGGCTCGTTCAATGTCGTGCCCGCTTCGCTGCTGGCCGGGTCCATCGCCGGCGGCCAGGCTTCCACCGTGGCCGCGTCGATCTACGCCGGCAATGTGGCGCTGGGAAATGGCGTACTCGCATGGGAAGAACTGGGACCGCCGCATTCGAGCGGGATCAGTACCACGCCGGTGCAAGGCTCGCTCGTCGACATCAAGGCCTATACCTTCACCGGCAGCCCCGTTCAACTGACCACCGATACGAGCGCGAGGCTGCTGGCCGCCACCAACGGCAGCGTGATCTACCAGGCCGGCACGCCGGGCAAGATCTATCGATGGAACGCGGCGACCGGTGCCACCACCGTGCTGATCGACATCGCGCCCAACCTGCTGATTTCCGGAAATTTCCTGTATTTCACGCTGGGCAACAACAACCAGCTGTTCCAGGTGGTGGTGCGGTAAGCTCACGTGGCGCGGACGGACGGCGATCCCGGCCGGCCGCGCCATTGCTCTGTCCGCTCCCACCATCGAAAAAAAACGCCGCCGCGCCATGAAAGTAAAAAGAAGCACCGCGCTGATCCCGGCCTGCCTCCTCGCCTTCTGCCTGCAAGCCCACGCCCAATGCGTCGACCTGATCGCGCCGCTCGACGACAGCCAGCTGCTGCCCTCGCGCATCGCGCTGATCGATCGCGCCGCGCCCGCCGAGCAGATCCGCATCCTCGCCTACATCTTCGAGCTCGACCAGACCGGCAGCCTGGTGCTGCGCCACCTGGTGCAGGCCGCGCGCCGCGGCGTGCCGGTCAAGCTGCTGATCGACGGCATCGGCCCCGAGCCGCACTACCCGATCGAGGACGAGCTGATCGTCGCGCTGCACGAGGTGGCGCCCGGGCTGGCGCTGCGCATCTTCCACCCGCGCGCGCAACTGGCCGAGCTTTCGCATCGCATGCACGACAAGCTGTTCCTGGTCGGCGACACCGCCGTGATCGGCAGCACCTCGATCTGGGATTCGAGCTTCCGCAACTGGCTCAGCGAGCGCGACCTGATGGTGGCCGGCGATGCCGGCCAGGATGCCTCGACCCTGCATGCCATGCACCAGCATTTCGACCTGTTCTGGGGCAGCGAGGCGGTGGTCAGCCCCGAGCCGGAAAAATTCCTCGGCATCGACTCGCCCTATCGCATCTCGCAGGGTTACGCCGCGCTCGATCCAACGCGCATCCGCTACTGGCGCGAGCGCCTGCTGGCGCCGCTCGATATCGATGCGGGCGCAACCGACGCGAAGGGTGCCGCCGGCGCCCCCTTCGATCCGAGCTGGACCCCGATCGCCTGCGAGCGCCTGCGCTACGTGCACGACCAGCCCGACAAGCGCTCGCCCGGCACGCTGCAGGACATGCTGCACGAATTCGAAGCGGCGCAACACGACATCCTCGTCATCAACCCCTACCTGATCCTGGTGCCGGCGCTGCGCGAGGTACTCGAACGCAAGCAACGCGAAGGCGTGCGCGTGACCCTGGTGAGTGCCTCGCTGGCCAGCACCGCGCAGGAATTCCCGGCGGTCGGTCGCGCCTATGCCGACGAATTGCCGGGCCTGGTGAACGCCGGGATCGAGGTGCGCGAGTATCACGACCGCGAGAACCGCATGATGCACGCCAAGCTGGTGCGCATCGACGGCCATCGCTACTACCTCGGCAGCTACAACTTCGATCCGCTGTCGGCGCACGCCAACACGGAAAACGGCCTGTGGATGGATATCCCCGAGGATGGCGCCGATCCGCTGCGCGACAGCGTGGCGTTCTACCTGCGCCATGCGAGCCCGGTGGCCGATGCCGACGGCCACCTGCTGGAGGATCCCGACGCGCGCTGCCGCGCGGCGGGCTGCGGCGGCGTGTGGCGCTGGGTGACGAAGCTGATCCGCGGTTATCTTTGAACCCGGCATCACGGCCTCAAGCCGAGGCCAGTTCCTCGGTGACGGCCAGGAAACGCTCGATATCCTCGGGCGTGTGGCAATGCAGCGGCGAGATCCGCACCGCGCCCGCCAGGCCGAAGGACTTCAGCATGCGGCCCGAATACAGGCTCGTGGCCACCCGCTCGTAGACGATCACGCCGCGCTTCTCGTACTCGCGCACCGCCTGCGTCGGCTCCAGTTTCGCGAAGCCGATGCCGACGATCAGGTCGCGCCGCGCCAGCTCGTCGTGATCCCAGTACACCTCGACGCCGTCGATCGCCCGCAGCCCGCGCCGGCCGCCCCGGCCGTCGAGCAGGGTCGCCAGCAGCGCGCGCTCGTGCGCCTCGATGCGTTCCATGCCGGCCACGAACAGCGCGCGCCGATCGTTCGAATCGACGAAGTGCCGGCCGATCCACACCACGTAGTCGACGATCGACGTCACTACCGCGAACTGCGCGGGCGCCGGGCTGCCGAGCTCCCAGACCCCTTGGTCGCGCGCCGCCAGCCGGTGATGCGGCAGCGCCGCCGCGCGCGGCGACAGCCAGGAGATGCCCGAGCCACGGCAGCCGAAGAACTTGTAGGGCGCGAAATTGATGCCGTCGACGGGCGTCTCGCGCAGGTCGATCACCCCGTGCGGCGCATGCTGGACCGCGTCGACCAGGATGTACAGGTCCGGCTTCACGGCCCGCGCGCGCGCCACGATCTCGGCCAGATCGAATTTCGCCCCCGAGATGTTCGAGGCCGCCATCACGCTGAGCAGCGCCGTGTCGGCATCGACCAGCGAGACGATCGCCTCGACGTCGACGCCGCCGGTGCGCGGGTTGCTCGGCGCGAGCCGCAGCGACTTGCCGGTGCGCTGCGCGTAATACGTCATCGCGTCGTACGAGGACGGATGCTCGAGGATGGTGGTGACGGCATTGCCGCCGGGCACGTTCTCCATGATCGCGCGCACCATCTCGAACATCGCGCCCGAGGCGGTCAGCGAGGGATAGACGCTGCCGCCGACGGCGTTCAGGATGGTCCGCACGTCGGCCTCGCCATCGGCCTGGATCGCCTGTAGATCGAGCGCGCGCGCATGGATGCGCTCGGGACAATCGGGCAGCGCGTCCACGCGTGCCCAGGCCTCGACGGCCGCCTTCAGGCGGAACGAGCCGCCCGCGTTGTCGAGGAACAGGCGCTCG
The DNA here is from genome assembly GCF_011753035.1 of Burkholderia sp. Ax-1720. NCBI lineage: Bacteria > Pseudomonadati > Pseudomonadota > Betaproteobacteria > Burkholderiales > Burkholderiaceae > Burkholderia > Burkholderia sp. Ax-1720. The sequence continues at coordinate 6,583 of NZ_VWWK01000141.1, forward strand.
CGGCCGTCGATATCGCGATCGACGTGATGGAAACGCGACCTGATTTCCGTCATCAGGGTTTCGGGGAAAAAAGCGCCTCGTTCACTGCTCATCTGTCTTGCTCCTGTCATTACCGATTCCCGCCGGCCCGCCAGGGCCGGCCTCATTGCTCCAGCGAGGCGAGATAGGCCCGGCCCTTCGCTTCGTCATACTGACCTTCCCACCTGGCGATCACCAGCGGCGCGAGCGCATTGCCGACCACGTTCAGCGCGGTGCGCCCCATGTCCATCACGCGGTCCACCCCGGCGATCATGGCCAGGCCCTCCAGCGGCAGCCCGGCGCTGGCCAGCGTCGCCAGCAGGATCACGAACATGAAGCCGGGCACGCCCGCCGCGCCCTTCGAGGTGACCACCATGGTCAGCGTCAGGACCATCTGCTCCTGCCAGCCGAGATGGATGCCGTACAACTGCGCGACGAACAGCGTGCCGATGCCCAGATAGATCGAGGCGCCGTCGAGGTTGAAGGTATAGCCGGTCGGCACCACGAAGGTGGTGATGCTCTTGGGCGCGCCGTAATCCTCCATCTTGCGCATCAGTTGCGGCAGCACGGTGGCCGAGCTGCAGGTGGAGAAGGCGATGATCAGCTCCTGGCGGATCACGCGCAGCAGCGTCATGATCCGGAATCCGAACAGACGCGCGGCGAGGCCGAGCACGCCCAGCGCGAACAGCAGGATGGCCAGGTAGGTCACCGCCACCAGCTTCAGCAGCGGCAGCAGCGAGGCGAAGCCGAAATTCGCCACGGTCACCGCGATCAGCGCGCACACGCCGATCGGCGCGTAGCGCATCACCATGCCGGTGACGTTGAACATGGTGTCGGCGATGCCCTTGAGCATCGCCAGCACCGGCTTGCGGTACTCGTCCGGCACCGCCTGCAGGCCGAGCCCGAACAGCAGCGAGAAGAAGATCACCGGCAGCAGGTCGCCCTTGGCCATCGAGGCGACGATGTTGTCGGGAATCACGCCCAGCAGCAGCGCCATCAGCCCGTGATGCCCCTGCACCTGCCGGGTCGCCTGCTGGTAGCCCGAGATATCGACATGGCCGAGCCGCGAGAGATCGGTGCCCACGCCGGGCTGCAGCAGGTTGCCGATCAGCAGCCCGAGCACGATCGCGATGGTGGTGACCACCTCGAAATAGATCAGGGTCTTCAGGCCGATGCGCCCGAGCGACTTGCCGTCGCCCACGCCGGCGATGCCGATCACCATGCTGGTGAAGACGATCGGCACCACGATCATGCGGATCAGCTTGATGAAGATGTCGCCGGCCGGCTGCAGGAAGCCCGTCACGGCGGCCTCGCGCAGCGAGGGGAAACGGTTCAGCACCAGCCCGGCCACGATGCCGAGCGCCAGGCCGATCACGATCTGCCAGGCCAGGCCCAGGCGCGGCCGGCGAACCGTGGGCGGGACGGGCTGGGCCCGCGGGGCGGGCGGGTTGTCGACGGCGGTATCCATGCTCACTCCAGGTTGGTGGGTCGGCGCGATCAGGCCACCACCTTATGCAGCCGAAATAAGCAAAAAAAGCGATTTTTTGATATGTAAAAATATCGCTTTTCTTCATGCGAGGGCCGCGCGATGCTGACCTTCAAGCAGATGGAGGCGCTGTACTGGATCGTCCAGCTCGGCTCCTTCGAGGCCGCGGCCGCGCGGCTCAACACCACCCAGTCGGCCGTCTCCAAGCGCATCCAGGAACTCGAGCGCGCCTTCGAGCTGACCATGTTCGATCGCGCGCATCGCAGCGCGCGGCTCACCGACAAGGGCGCGGAACTGTTCGAGCACGCGCGGGATCTGCTGGAGCGGCGCGACCGCATCGTCGAGCAGATCTCCTCGAAGGAGGCGCTGGTCAGGCAGATCCGCATCGGCGTGACCGAGCTGACCGCGCTGACCTGGCTGCCGCGCCTGGTGGCGGCGATCCAGGCCGCGTATCCGAAGGTGCGGGTGGAGGCCGAGGTGGACCTCAACGCGACGCTGCGCGAGCGCCTGGCCGCCGACACGATGGACCTGATCGTGGTGCCGCGGATCCACGCCACCGAACCCTTCGCGGCCACCCCGGTGGGCCGCGTCGACAATGCCTGGATGTGCGCGGCGGGCGTGGCGCCGCGGCGCCGGGCGCCGCTCGCGCTGGCCGACATCGCGCAACTGCCGCTGATCCTGCAGGGCAACCTGTCGGGCACCGGGCAGCTCTACACGCGCTTCCTGCAGGAGCAGGGCGTGAGCCTGCAGCGCGTGCTGGCCAGCAACAGCCTGATCGCGCAGATCGGCCTCGCGCTGTCGGGCCTCGGCATCAGCTACCTGCCCCGCGCCTGCGTCGCGCATCTGGTCGACAGCGGCGCGCTCGAGGTGGTGCGCACGCGCCCCGCCCTGCCGCCGGTGTCCTACGTCGCGCTGCACCGCGCCGAGCGGGCCCAGGCCCTGCATGCCGAGATCGCGAGGCTGGCGGCGCAATCCTGCGACTTCGGGCTCAACCTGATGGCGCCGGCCGCGCCACGTGCCTGAGGCGAGCCGGCCCGCGCAACGCCGCCCGGCCCGCATCGCCCGCTGGCTCCCGCCCATCGCCGGTGGTAGACTGCGCTGCGATTTTTCCCACCCGATTCCTATGCTCCGGCGCTCCCGCACCCGATTCACCGCATGGCTTGGCCTGCTGGCCATGTGGCTGATCGTGCTCGCGCCGCTGGTCAGCCAGCTGCTGGCGGCGCATCGCGCGGACGATCCGACCGTGGCCGCGATCTGCTCGACCGCGCACGCGCCATCGCAGTCGATGGCCATGTCGATGCCGATGCCGGCCGACAGCGCGATGCAGATGGATCACACCGACCCGCTGGCCGCCTGCGGCTACTGCGACCTGCTCGCCGACCACCTCGTGCTGCCCAGCCTGCCGCCCGCGCCGCTGGTGCTGGTGATGCTGGTCGCGCTGGCCGCGGCGCCTGTCCTGTCCACCCGCTTCACGCCGCTCGGCGCCTTCCCTTCCGGCCGCCCCCGCGCCCCGCCCCGGTTTTCCTGAGCCTTGCCTGTTGCCTGCCGCGCCACGCCCTGCCTGGCGCGGGCAGCCGCATGTCCATGCATTCCAGGAAATCCCATGTTGTCCTACACATCCCGAGCGGCGCATGTCCGCCCGCGGCAGCGTGCCCGCGCCATCGCGCTGGGCCTGCTGCCCTTTTCCCTGCCCCTGCTGATCCAGCCGGCCCATGCCGACAACCCGGCTGCCGCCGTGCCCGAAGCCGCGCGCGAGCAAGCCGGGCCCACCTCCGGCACGACGCCCTCGCCCGACGACCCCGTTGCGGTGCTGCCGACCGTCAACGTCAGCGCCGCCTCGCCCGCCGGCGGCGCCGCCGCCCGCCCCGCGCTGGACCCGAACCTGCCGGCCTCGACCGAAACCGTCACGCGCCGCCAGTTCGAGAACTGGAACGTGGTGAATACCGAGGACGTGCTGAAGTACATGCCCAACCTCGCGGTGCGCAAGCGCTTCATCGGCGATCTCAATTCGATCATCGCGGTACGCGGCACCAGCAATTCGCAGAGCGCGCGCGGCCTGGTCTACGCGGACGGCCTGCTGCTGTCGAACCTGCTCGGCAACAGCTATTCGTTCCCGCCACGCTGGTCGATGGTGTTCCCGGCCGAGATCCGCCAGGTGGACGTGATCTACGGGCCGTTCTCGGCGCTCTACCCGGGCAATTCGCTGGGCGCCACGGTGCTGATCAGCACCCGGATGCCGACGCAATTCCAGGCCGATGCCGACGTGAAGGCCTTCACCCAGCACTTCAGCCTGTTCGGCGTGAACCGCAACTTCAACGGCAGCGAAGGCAGCGCGACGATCGGCAACCGGATCGGCAAATTCTCGTTCTTCATCGGCGCCAACCACCTGGAGAACACCAGCCAGCCGCTGCAGTTCGCCACGCTCGCGAAGTCGAGCACGCCGGCGAAACCGGGCGACATCCCGGTGACCGGCGCCTCGTTCTACGACAACCAGACCAATACGCCGACGGCCGTGCTCGGCGTGAACGGCGAAGGCATCGAGCACACCGTTCAGGACCAGCTCAAGCTGAAGCTGCAATACGACTTCACGCCCACCTTGCAGGGCGGCTTCACGCTCGGCTACTGGCATCAGACCTACAACAGCGACACGCCAAGCTTCCTGCGCGACGCGAACGGCAAGCCCGTCTACAGCGGGCTGGTGAACATCGGCGGCTACGAGTACAACATCCCGGCCGCCGCGCTGGCGCCGAGCCTGGGCTGGAGCGAGAACTGGCTCTACGGGCTGTCGCTGAGGACGCACCATGCGACGGGCTGGAACGGCGAGGCGATCGCCTCGCTCTACGACGTGTCGAACAGCGTGGCGCGCACCGCCAATTCCGGCGTGCCCGGCAACGGCCCGGGCCTGCTCACCTACGGCGACGGCACCGGCTGGAAGACACTCGACCTGAAGGCGACCTGGACCCCGCCCTCGGCGCAGGCCGGCCTGGCCAATCACGCCCTCAGCTTCGGTTACCACTACGACAACTACTACACCGACAGCCGCACCTTCAACACCGCCGACTGGCGCGACGGCGCGGCCGGCAGCCTGGCCAACGCCTTCGCGGGACGCACGCAGACCCAGGCCGCCTACGCGCAGGACGCCTGGCGCTTCCTGCCACGCTGGAAGCTCGTCTACGGGCTGCGCTACGAGGACTGGCAGGCTTATGGCGGCTCGCAGTCGCTCGGCGGCACGAGCCTGCCCTATGCCGGCGCCGACCAGCATCACTACTCGCCGAAGGCCTCGCTGTCCTTCGACCTGACCGACGAGCTGACGCTGCGCGCCTCGATCGCGCGTGCCTACCGCTTCCCGACCGTAGGCGAGCTGTTCCAGGGGCAAATCACCGGTTCCTCGATCGTCAACAACAATCCGAACCTGCAGCCCGAGAACGACCTGTCGAAGGAACTGACAGCCGAGTGGGCGCACTGGAACGGGTTGTTCCGGCTCTCGCTGTTCGAGGACGAGGTGAAGAACGCGATCTTCAGCCAGACCGACATCACCGTGATCCCGAACGTCACCAACTTCCAGAACATCGGCAAGGTGCGTTCGCGCGGCGTCGAGCTGAGCTACACGGGCCAGGATGTCGGCCTGCGCGGCCTGGACCTGATCGCGAGCCTAGCCTACACGCAGTCGCGGATCCTCGCCAACGCGCAGAACCCGGCCACGGTCGGCAAGTACTTCTATCGGATCCCACTGTGGCGCGCGGATCTCGCCGGCACCTACCGCATCGGCGAACGCTACGCGGTGACGCTCGCCGCGCGCTACTCGGGGCGCCAGTACAACACGCTGACCAACACCGATTCGAACCCGAACGTGTTCGGCGGCACCAGCAGCTACCTGGTGGCCGATGCCAAGTTCACCTTCTATCCGAGCAAGCTCAGCGAGATCGGCGTGGGCATCGACAACCTGTTCGACTCGCGCTACTTCGTCTACCACCCGTATCCGGGCCGCACCTTCTACCTGGAAGGCCGGCTGCGGATGTAGGGGCCGCGGGGCGCCGGCCGAATGCCGGCGCCCGCCGCTCCCCCTTTTCGATGAAGCGGGCCGCCCGAAATCCGGCCCGGCTTCGTCACGCCCGATCGTGTGACCCTACTAACATCATGAGATTGCATTCTCACATTTAATGTGATTTCATTATCACCCGCGACGGGCCGCTTCCGACCGAGCCCGCTCCGCCCTCATGACAAGGAAGAGACCCAGATGGAGACAATCGCCGTGATCGGCAGCAACATGGTCGACCTCGTGACCTACGTCGAGCGCATGCCCGTGCGCGGCGAGACGCTGGAGGCGCCGAACTTCGAGCTCGGCTGCGGCGGCAAGGGCGCCAACCAGGCGGTGGCGGCGGCGCGCCTGGGCGCGCGCGTAGTGATGGTCAGCAAGGTCGGCGACGACGTGTTCGCCGACAACACCCTGCGCAACTTCGAGCGCGAAGGCATCGACACCACCCACGTGGGTCGCGTGCCCGGCGTGCCCAGCGGCGTGGCACCGATCTTCGTCGAACCCGATTCCAGCAACAGCATCCTGATCGTCAAGGGCGCCAACCGGCACCTGCTGCCGGCCGATATCGAGGCGGCCGCGCCCAAGCTGCGCGAATGCGCGCTGATCGTGCTGCAGCTCGAGATCGAACTCGAGACCGTCTATCACGCGATCGAATTCGGCGCGCGGCACGGCATCCCGGTGCTGCTGAACCCGGCGCCCGCTACCGCCGCGCTCGATTTCGAGCGGATCCGCACGGTCGAATTCTTCGTGCCCAACGAAACCGAGCTGGCGATCGTGTCCGGCATGCCGGTCGATTCGCCCGAGGCCGCGGCGCGTGCCGCGCAGGCGCTGGTCGAGCGCGGCCTCAAGCAGGTGCTGGTCACGCTGGGCGCCCAGGGCTCGCTGCTGGTCTCGCGCGAGGGCGTGCAGCACGTCGCCGGCGTGCCGGTGCAGGCACGCGATACCACCGGCGCGGGCGACGCCTACATCGGCTGCTTCGCGCGCTACTACGCGAGCTCGCGCGACGCGGCGAGCGCCATGCGCCACGCCTCGGCCTATGCCGCGCATTCGGTCACCGGCTTCGGCACCCAGAAGTCCTACGCCGACGCGGCCGGCTTCGAACGCTTCCTGCGCGACGCCGGCCGCTGAGCGCGGCGCCGCCCATCGACGCAACCAGACAGAGAGACAACCCCGGGAAGGAGACACCCATGAGCCGAGCCAGGATCGAACAATCGCCCGACGGCTATTACCTGAATCGCACGCCCCTGTTCGCGTTCACGCTGCTGTGCTGCCTGTTCGCGCTGTGGGGCACCGCCGCCAACCTCAACGACGTGCTGATCGCGCAGTTCAAGAAGTCCTTCTTCCTGTCCGATTTCGAATCGGCCTTCGTGCAGTCGGCCTTTTATCTCGGCTACTTCTTCCTGGCGATCCCGGCCGCCACGGTGGTGAAGAAATTCAGCTACAAGACCACCATCCTGGTCGGCCTGCTGCTCTACACGACCGGCTGCCTGCTGTTCTTCCCTGCCGCCTCGACGGCCAAGTACGGCATGTTCCTGGTGGCGCTGTTCGTGATCGCCGCCGGCCTGTCCTTCCTGGAAACGGCCTCGAACTCCTATTCGACGCTGATGGGTCCGCGCGAGACCAGCACGCGCCGCCTGAACATCTCGCAGACCTTCTACCCGTTCGGCGCGATGGCGGGCGTCTACATGGGCAGCTTCCTGATCTTCAAGCAGGGCGACGCCTCGCATGCGCAGCTCGCGGCGATGTCGGCCGCCGAGGCGCATGTGCACCAACTGGCGATGATCCAGGCCACGCTGGAGCCCTACAAGTTCCTGATCGTGGTGCTGGCCGCCGTGTTCGTGGTGTTCGCGCTGACGCCCTATCCGTCCTGCAAGGGCAACACCGGCACCGCGGCCACGCATCGCATCGACGCGCGCGGCACGCTCGCGCGGCTGTTCGGCAACCGCCGCTTCGTGGCCGGCATCGTCGCGCAGTTCCTCTACGTGGGCGCGCAGGTCGGCGTGTGGAGCTTCACAATCCGGCTGGCGATGCAGATCGGCGGCCTGAGCGAACGCGGCGCCTCGCGCTACCTGCTGGCCACCTTCTTCGCCTTCTTCGTCGGCAAACTGGTCGCCACCCTGGTGATGAAGCGCGTCGGCCCGGCCAAGGTGCTGATCGTCTACGGCGTGCTGTGCATCGCCCTGCTCGCCTACACCATCAGCGTGCACAACATCACGGCCGTCTACGCGGCGGTGGGCGTGAGCGTGTTCCTCGGCCCCTGCTGGCCGACCATCTACGGGCTCACCATCGACGGCCTGGGCAAGGACACCGAATACGGCGGCTCGATCCTGGTGATGAGCATCGTCGGCGGCGCGGTGGTGCCGCTGATCCAGGGGCTGATCTCCGACCACACCGGCGGCAACATGCAGCTCGCCTTCGTGGTGCCGCTGGCCTGCTTCGTGGTGATCGTCTACTACGGCTACTACTGCCTGCGCCACCAGCCGGCCGCGACGCCCGACGCGTCGGGCGAGGCCGATGCCGGCTCGCGCTACGTCGACACGCGCCACACCTCGGGAGCCTGAGCATGCGAGGCGAGATCGAACTGCGTCGCGACGACTTCCGCGAGACGCCGCGCACGCTGTACCGCGCCGAGGGCATGAGCGTCACCGCCTTCGCCTATCCATCGGGCGTGGAGGCGCTGCGGCTGGAGAATCGCCGCGGGCAGCTGGTGGTGCTGCCCTACCTGGGGCAGATGATCTGGGCCGCCGACTTCGACGGCCGCGATCTCACCATGAAGCAGATGTTCCGGCAGCCGAAGCGCGCGGCCTCGATCATCGACACCTACGGCTGCTTCATGTTCCATAGCGGCCTGTTGCGCAACGGCTGCCCGGGGCCGGAGGACACGCACGCGCTGCACGGCGAGATGCCCTGCGCGCCGATGGATCGCGCCAGCCTGGTGGTGGGCGCCGACCAGCACGGCGGCTGGCTGGAGGTGACGGGCGAATACGAATACGTGCAGGGTTTCGGCAGCCACTACCTGGCGCGGCCCTCGGTGCGGCTCGCCGAGCACGAGGCGCTGATGCGCATCGGCATGCAGGTGACGAACCTGGGCGGCGCGCCGATGGACCTGATGTACATGGCGCACCTGAACTACGCCTATGTGCCGGGCGCTCGCTTCGAGCAGGCGCTCGGGGCTGGCGGCCTGCGCCTGCGCGAGAGCGTGCCGGCCCATGTCAGGCCAACGCCGGCCTGGCGCGACTACACGGCGGCGCTGGCGCGCGAACCCGAACGGCTCGCCACGCTCGACACGCCCGGGCTGTACGACCCCGAGATCGTGTTCTTCATGAACCAGGCGCGTGCCGGCCGGGACGGCCTGGCGCATTTCCGGCTGCATCATCCGGATGGCGGCGCCTTCCATACCGCCTATCGCCCCGAGCAGTTCCCGCATGCGACGCGCTGGATCCTGCACAACGCCGACCAGCAGGTGGCCGCCTTCGCGCTGCCCTCGACCTGCGAACCCGAAGGGTACCTGGCCGAGCAGCGCAAGGGCCACGTGGCCGTGCTCGCGCCCGGCGCGACGCGCGAATTCGAGGTGCTGACGGGCTACCTGAGCCCGGCCGAAGTGGCGGAGGGGAAATACGCGATGGAGCCCGCGCGCGATGCCTGAGGCAGCGCGCCGCCCGCGCTCAGGTCACCAGGGCGATGCCGTGTTCGCGCAGGCTGCTCTCGTAGCGCGGGTTCGGCTGCGCATCGGAGATCACGTAGTGGAAGTCGGTCAGTTCGGCGAAATAAGCCGCGCGGACTTCGTCGAACTTGCTGTGGTCGACCAGCAGGAAGCGGTTCTGCGCGCGCTGCATCACCTTCTTCTTGGCGTCCACTTCATGGAAGTTGAAGCAGGTCACGCCGCAGCGCTCGCTCACGCCGGCCGCCGAGATGAAGGCCTTCGAGACGCGCACCGTGTCGAGGATGCCGGTCTCGGCCACCGATTCGAATACCATGTTCTTGCGGTGATAGACCCCGCCGCACAGAATCACGCTGCAATGCGGCTTCTGCTGCAGCTTGGCGAACACGTTCAGCGAATTGCAGACGGCCGTGAATTCGAGCGCGTCGGGAATGAAGTCGATCAGGAAGGGCGTGGTGGAGCCGCAGTCGACGAAGATGGTGTCGCCGGTCTTGACGAACTGGGCGGCGAGCTTGCCGATGCGGCGCTTCTGCTCGGTCTGCCGGTGGTTCTCGGCGCTGATCAGGTATTCGCCGATATCGCTGCGCTGCGCATCGAAATGGCGCGTCACGTAGCCGCCGATCAGGCTCAGGCCATGCGGATTGTCGGCCAGGTCGCGGCGGATCGTCATCTCGGACACGTCGAACAGCTCGGCCACTTCCCGCAGATGAATCGCGTTCTGCCCTTGCAGCACGTTCATCAGCGTCCTGATCCGTTCGCCCTTCCTGGTTTCCATGCCTGTATCCTGCCTGCCCGTCGCGTGTGGTGCCGGGCGCGGGGGCCCGGTCGGAATGTCGTATTTGTAACAAACCGATGTGAAAACATCAACTTTCCGTGTGCCGTTTTTTCTATCCATTCGACGCACGCTCCGTGGAGTTCCAAAACATGTCGCTTTCCAACGCCCAACTCGCCCAAACCATCGATCACACGCTGCTCGCGCCCGACGCCAACGACGCGCAGATCCGCGAACTCTGCCGCCAGGCGGCCGAGCATCGCTTCTACTCGGTCTGCGTGAATTCGGCGAACGTGCCGCTGGCCGCGCGCGAGCTGGCCGGCAGCCCGGTGCTGGTCTGCTCGGTGGTCGGTTTCCCGCTCGGCGCGGGCCTGTCCGCGGCCAAGGCCTTCGAGGCCTCGGCCGCGATCGCGGCCGGCGCCGGCGAGATCGACATGGTGGTCAATCTCGGCGCGCTCAAGAGCGGCCGCCTCGACGACGTGAAGGCCGATATCGCGGCCGTGCAGCAGGCCTGCGCCGCGGTGCCGCTGAAGGTGATCCTGGAGACGGGCCTGCTCGACGAGGCGCAGAAGGTCGCCGTCTGCGAGATCTGCCGCGAGCTCGGCGTGGCCTTCGTGAAGACCTCGACCGGCTTCGGGCACGGCGGCGCGACGCTCGACGACGTCCGGCTGATGCGCCGCGTGGTGGGCCCGGAGATGGGGGTGAAGGCCTCGGGCGGCGTGCGCGACCGCGCCGCCGCGCTGGCCATGATCGAGGCCGGCGCCACGCGCCTGGGCACCAGCTCGGGGGTGGCGATCGTCAGCGGCGGGGAAAACCAGGGGAGCGGGTACTGAGCAGCGGAATGTGACAGGCAGCCACCTGGCTGCCTGTTGAAGCGGACCTCGTTGAAGCGGACCTCGCCGAAGCGCGCCATGCCTTTTCAAGGAACAGCCGCGACGGCGAGGTTCGTGCGGATTCGGCGTCGATCCGCTATGGGCCCTTGAACGGGTTCAGCACACGGGCACCGGTTCCGGCGAAATCGTCCACGTTGCGCGTCACCACGGTCAGATCGTGAATCAAGGCCGTGGCGGCGATCACCTTATCCAGCGAGTGTTCCGGGCGAGGCACACGCAGGTAGCCCCACATCTGCCCGATCTCCTTGTCCACCACGAGAATGTTCGCGGCAAACTCCCGGAGCACGCCATCGAGCCAGTTCGCGAGACGCGTTGCCTGGGATTTGTCGCCACGGTGACGGATGATTTCCACACCTCGCCGCAGTTCGCCCACCGTCACCACCGACAGGTACAGGCCGGCATCGTCGCGAGCCGCCTGGCGAAAGAAGGCCATCACGCCCTTGTCCGCACGATCCCGTTTCCGGATTTCGCTGACCACATTGGTGTCAATCAAATACATTCGCCGCCTCGCCATCGTCCACACGCGCAAAATCGACATCGCTACCGACGTTCGGCATGCCCATCAGCGCTTGCGCGAATGTCTTGCGTTGCGGCTCGCGCAGCGCCCTTGCCAGGATTTCACGATGCTCGGCTTCCGCGCTGTGCCCGTGAGCGGCAGCCCGCTCGCGCAAGATTTGAACAAGCATTTCGTCCACGTTTCTCACCAGAAGATTAGCCATGAGTCGCTCCATGATCGCGGTGCTAGCAATGATAGCACTCGGTGCCGAATACGCGGACATGGAGATCCAATCCCGACAACGTGCCGCATCGTCTACTGCTAAATCGGCTGCTCGTCGTCGTGACCTGGTCACATCATGCCCTCGAACACCCGGTTTCAAGCATTCGCTGGCCATCCGGCAGAGTGTCGGATTGACGTCAGGGGGCTACGGCATGTCTATCGAGCGAGTTGCCGCTCGGCATCGTTCGCGTCGTCGTGACGCAGGATCGAGGCGCGCCTTCCAGCCCTGACGCCGCTCCCGGGCAGCGAGCAGCGCCTACGGCCCGCTCGGGGCTCAATATCCATGCGCATCTCCATTGCCGGCGCCGCCGCCTCCGGCCCCGCCCGGCGTGCCGCCCACCGCGCCG
>NZ_VWWK01000142.1:0-17922 GCF_011753035.1 Burkholderia sp. Ax-1720
CGCCGGCCGAGCTGCCGCCGAGGCTGCCGAGCGCGCCGGTGACGGTCGACACGAGGCCGGTGATCGGGGCGAGCGGGCCGCCCGAACCGCTGCCGGAGCTGCCGCCGAGGCCGCCCAGCGCGCCCGTCAGGCTGCCCAGCGCGCCGGTGATCGGCGCCAGCGGGTTGGAGCCGTTGCCGCCCGTGAGCAGGCCGCCGAGCGAGGCGACCGTGGTGCCGGTGGCCGATACCGTCGAGCCCAGGCCCTTGGTGATGGCATTGCCGCCGCCGGTCGACGAGATCAGGTTGCCGGCCTGGTTCAGGCCGCCGCCGATGGTGCCGAGCAGCGTGTTGACCGGCGCGCCGAGCCCGGTCGCGCTGCCGATCGTCTGCGTGGTGTTGGCGATCACCGAGGTGATCGGCGTGATCGCCGAGCTGACGGTTTGCGTGATCTGCTGGACCGGGCCGGTGGTCAGGACCGTGCCGAGCGTGGTGCCGCCGTTGGCCACCGCGGTGCCGAGCGTCGAGACCAGGCCGCCGACCACCGAGGTGACCGGCGCGAGCGGCGAGAGCGGGCCGCTGCCGAGGCTGCTGACCAGTTGGCCGGTGCCGGTGACGGCGTTGCCGAGCTGCGATACCACGTTGCCGGTCGAGCCGAGCGTGGTGCCCAGCGGGTTGGTCGAGGCGCCGAGCTGGCCGAGGCCGCCGGCCAGGCCGTTGCCGAGCGCGCTGACCGCGCCGCCCAGGCTGTTCACCACGCCGCCGAGGGCCTGCGTCTGCGCGTTGCCGAGGCCGGGCAGGGACTGGCTGGCGATCGTCGAGCCGATGCCGGACACCGCCGTGCCCGCGTTCGAGACCACGTTGCCGGTATTGGCGACCACGGTGCCGAGCGCGTTGACCGAGGAGGTGCCGCTGCTGGTGCCGGAACTGGTGCCGGAGGACGTACCGCTGCTGGTACCCGAGGAGGTGCCGCTGCTGGTGCCGGAGGACGTGCCGGAGCTGGTGCCCGAGGAGGTGCCGCTGCTGGTACCGGAGGACGTACCGGAACTGGTGCCGGAGGACGTGCCGCTGCTGGTACCGGACGAAGTGCCCGAGGACGTGCCGCTGGTGCCTTGCGGCGTGTTGTTGCCGCCGCTGGAGCCGCCCGTGCCCTGGCTCAGGGTGCCGGAGCCGCCGCAGGCGGAGAGGGAAAGCATGGCTGCCACGGTGGCCGCGATCAAAGTCGTCCGGAGCGTGCCCTGCATGATCGGTTGAGTGTCCATTTCGTCCTCGCAGTGGTGTTGTGTGATCTGTGTTACCGCGACGAAGACTCTGCAACACTCGTGCCACGCGATTCGAATGCCTCTCGAAGACGATTCCCGGCGCCTCGGAAAGCCTTGTTCCATCTAGGTTTAACGATTGCTGAAAACGATTTTTAATCGTTTCGAAACGATCGCCGCGAGCCCGATATTCGGGGTTCCGTAACGTAACGTCACAGGATTTCCGTTACGCCGCTCTCGTAACGTGGTACGGCGCGATACGGTTCACTCGAACGATTGTTTTACTGGTGGATTAGACAGGGTGATCTAACCTATCGTTAGCCCTTATGGGGGTGCCGCCGAAAGATAGTAAAAATTGTGATGGCGAGGGAACCGTCGATCGCGAAATTCATAAAAAAAGTTGGAAAGAAAAGATGTTCGGATTAAGATTCGTCCGTGCACGCCCACGAGTGCACGGCAACATCAAAGTGGAGGTGCCTATCGAAAGTATTGCAAAAGTGTTAACTGGCATCGAAATATGTTAAGAGCTCCTGGAAAAACGAGCTATAAAGAAATGGCCGGAGCCGGACGTCGAAGCCGGTGACGGTTGGACGGCCAGATATGCGAGGCGCATAAGGCCAACGAAACTCAAGGCACGAGGATTACCATGAACGCACTCATCAATCGCTTCCTCAAGGAAGAAGACGGGGTTACCGCTGTCGAATACGGCCTCATCGCAGGCCTCATGGCAGCCGCGCTGGTCATTGGTCTGGGGGTTCTCACCAATGGCATCAACTCGGCATTCAACTTCATCGCCACGCGTTTGACCGGACTCGGTACCTGATCGGGTATTCCGGCTCCATTTCCGTTCCTGGATGTGCGGGTGCCGGTTCGGCGCCCGCACTGATTACGCGCGCCTTCGAGAATCTGGATGATTCTGCTTTTGAGTGTCGGGGTATTCCTGGCCTGGGCGGCGATGGTTGTGATCGGCGATTGTCGTTATCGGCGTATTCCCAATTCCTTGGTAGTGACGGGATTGATATGCGCCATTGCATCGGTTGCGGCCGGGCATAACCCATTCGGTATAACGCGAGTCGACGCAATAATCGGCGCCGTGGTTGGATTCGTCGGATTGTTTCCATTTTTTGCATGGCGAATGATGGGCGCGGCTGACGTCAAGGTATTTCTGGTGCTGGGTGCCTGGTGCGGCATTCGCGGTTTGTTCTGGTGCTGGATTCTCGCCAGCCTGGCGGCCCTGATTCACGTACTCGGCATCTTGTACCTGACCCGGACCCCGGTCAGTGCGTTATGGCAACGGAGTGCGCCGGCATTTACGCTGGGTGGGCGCCGTGGTTCGCCATATGCGGCGTTTCTCGTAATACCAGCCGCGGCATGGCTGATCGTTCAGATTGTTACGGGGAATATGCGATGAAACCGATTCTTCGCGCGCCGAGGCGGCGTGGCGAACGCGGCTCGATGTCGGTGGAGTTCGCGCTGATGCTGCCTGCATTCTTCATGGTGCTGTACGCGGTCGTGACCTATGGCCTGATCTTTGCCGCGCAGCAGAACCTGACCCTTGCCGCGACCGAGGGTGCCCGGGCGGCACTCAATTACCAGGTGAGCGCCAGCGCCCAGGCGGCGTTGACCGCGCGCGCCACGGCGGCCTGCACGGCTGCCACCAACCTGACGGCCTGGATCAGGGGCGCGACCTGCACGACCACCTCGGGCGGGACTTGTTCCTACGACGCGACGATGTACTGCATCAAGGTCACGCTGACCTATCCCTATGCCACCAGTCCGCTGATCGCGCCGCTACCTCTGGTGGGTTTCCTGTTGCCGGTGCCAACCGCCCTGACGGGTACGGCGACGGTCCAGATCAGCCCGGTGAACATCATCTAGCGGGGAGGAACGTGCATGAGATTGCACCGGCTGACGGGGCCCGGGTGCAGGTAGGCAAGCGCCAATCACTTCATGGATTGCAAGTTCGCATAACAACACCATGGCCAATAATCTGACGAAGGTCCTCGCGGTAGTGCTGATCGGGATTGCGCTGCTGCTCGGAATTTATGCATGGGTGCTGGGGCGTCGCCCGGCGCCCGTGGTGAACCAGGCGCAGCAGGCGGCGCCCGCCAAGCTCTTTCCGGTAGTGGTAGCCGCGCATCCGCTCAAGGCGGGACAGCCGATTCCGGCCGACGGTCTCAAGGTGCAGCAGGCGGCGGGGCTGCCCGAAGGCGCGTTCGCCGATCCGGTGCAGATCATCGGACGCGTGCCGATCGCCGATATTCCCGAGCAGGCCGCGGTGGTCGAGAGTTCGCTGTCTTCCGGCGTGGCCGACCAGATCCAGGCCGGCGAGCGCGCGGTGGCCGTCAAGGTCGACGAGACCAACGCGGTCGGCAACCGGGTGCGTCCCGGCAATTTCGTCGACGTGTTCGTCAACCTGAAGCGGGATCAATCCACGGGCGGCCTGCCGGGCAACGGTTCAAGCGGCCCGGAAATCACCAAGACACAGGCCAAGCTGCTGCTCTCGAAAATCCGGGTACTTGCCTTCGGCGATGCCACCACCGCGCGCGATCCCTCCAATGGCGTGGGCGGCGCGGTGCGCACCGCGGTGCTCGCCGTGCCGACCGAGCAGATCGACGCGCTGACGCTGGCCGAGGCCGCCGGCGCCTTGACGCTGGCGCTGCGCAGCCCGCGCGACGAGGAGGTGGCCACCGACACGGCCGCGATGCGCGTGAGTGCCAACCTGGCGGGCAAGGACCCGTCCGCACGCGCGGCGCTCGGCCTGTCGCTGTCGGAATTGTCGCGAGGCGTGGCCGACACCGCGCCGCCCCCGCCGCGCAAGCCGGCGCGAGTGGTGGCGCGCAATCCGGAGGGCGGCAGCATCGAAGTGATACGGGGTGGGCGCGTCGATTCGGCGTCCTATTGAGTCAACGGCAGCAGGCAGCAGGTCGTAACCGACACGGAGAGGTCCGGCTGCGGACCTCCGACACAATGAAAAAGAATCTGATTGCATTGGCCATTGCATTGAGTGCCTTGACGCTGTCGTCCGTGGCAAGCGCAGCCGGCCCGGACGCGAGCGTCGACATCGCCGTGGGCGCGCAGCGCCAGATCGCGGCCGGGCGCAGCCTGCAGCGCGTCGCTGTCGGCGATCCGGCCGTCGCCGACGTGCTGGTCGTGAAGGGCGGCGGCGTGCTGCTGATCGGCAAGAGCGCGGGTACCACCAACGTGATGGTCTGGGAGCGCGGCCGGGCCGATCCCGCCGTCTACACGGTGCATGTGACGAGCGGAGCGGCGAACGCCTTGCTCGACGAGAACACGCCGCGGGTCAGTACCTATGGGGATACCACCGTGATTTCGGGTTCGGCGAGTACGCTCGAGGCGCATCAGCGCGCGGTCGATGTCGCGACCGCGGCCGCGGCGGCGCGCACGGCCGCCAAGCAGTCGAGCGGCGCGCAAGGGGGCGGTGCGGGGGGCGGCCGCGGTGGTGGCGGTGGCGCCTTCGGCGCGGGTGCCGGCCAGACGGGCGGCGGCGCGATGCCCGGCGTGGTCGATGCGTCGACCATCAGCGGCAAGAACGTGGTGCAGGTCGACGTGCGCGTGGTGGAATTCAGCCGTTCGGTGGCCAAGCAGGCCGGCCTCAACCTGTTCAAGACCAACAACGGTTTCTCGTTCGGCAGTTTCGCGCCGAGCGCGCTGCAGTCCTCGAGCTACACCCCGTCGAACGGCATGACGGTCAGCGCCGCCTCGCCGATTGCCTCGGCGTTCAACCTGGTGGTCGGTTCGACCACGCGGGGCATCGCCGCCAACCTGTCGGTGCTGGAGCAGAACAACCTGGCGCGGATCCTCGCGCAGCCGACCCTGGTGGCGCTGTCGGGGCAGAGCGCGAGCTTCCTCGCCGGCGGCGAGATCCCGGTACCGGTGCCGCAGTCGCTCGGCACCATCTCGATCGAATGGAAGCCGTACGGCATCGGTCTGACGGTCACGCCGACCGTGCTCGGGCCGAACCGGATCGCGCTGAAGGTCGCGCCGGAGGCGAGCCAGCTCGACTTCCTCAACGCGATCACGATCGACAGCATCACGGTGCCGGCGCTGACCACGCGTCGCGCGGACACCACGGTCGAGCTCGGCGACGGGGAGAGCTACGTGATCGGCGGGCTGGTCGACCGCGAGACCACCTCGAACCTGAGCAAGGTGCCGTTCCTCGGCGATCTGCCGATCATCGGCGCCTTCTTCAAGAGCCTGAGCTATTCGCAGAGCGACAAGGAACTCGTGATCATCGTGACGCCGCACCTGGTGTCGCCGATCGCGGCCGGCACCAAGCTGCCGAGCACGCCGGGAGAATTGTCGGAACAGCACGACGGGCCGGTATGGCGCTCATACCTGGGCGGCATGCTGGTGCCGGATACGGCTCCGGGGTTCTCGAAATGAGAGCGCCGGACCATGGGGTAGTGAGCGGCCGGATGCGGTGCACGTTCACGCGCCGCTCTACGGGGAGTGTTCCACATGAACGCGAGAACTCAATCGTTGGCTGAGCCTGCCGTCACCGATCATTTCATCTGCGCTTCCACGCGTGTCGAGCACGTGCGCTGGCTGGCGCAGACGCTCGTCTCGACGGGCGCGGTCGAGTCGTCGCCGCTCGAGGCGGTCGCGCTCACGCAGCGCATCGGTGGCTTGAACCCGGCCCTGGTCTTCATCGACTTCGCGGGCGACCAGGCAGCCGCCAGCACGGCCGTGGCGGCCGTGCGCACGGCCTATCCGGGCCTGCCGGTGGTGGCGCTGGGCACCCTGGTCGAGCCGGAGAGCGCCTTGTCCGCGCTGCGAGCGGGCGTGCGCGATTTCGTCGACCTCTCGGCGCCGGCCGAGGAGGCGCTGCGCATCACGCGCGGCTTGCTCGACAACCTCGGTGAACCGACCAGCCGCCACGGCAAGGTGCTGTCGCTGCTCGGGGCGCGCCCGGGGATGGGCGTCAGCACGCTGGCGGCGAACCTCGCGGTGCTGCTGCAGCGCAAGGCGGCCGCGCAAAGCCGCCGTACCGCGCTGATCGACCTGGGCCTGCCGGCCGGCGACGGCGCGCTGTTCCTCAACACGCGCTGCGAACTCCATTTCGTCGAGGCGGTGCGCAACCTGCGCCGGTTCGACCGGACCTTCGTCAATACCGCCTTCGCCCATCACGCGAGCGGTGTCGCGCTGACCACCCTGCCGCCCAACCTGGCCGACCTGCGCGAAGTGTCCGCGGCCGCCTGCACGGGGCTGTTCAATCGCCTGCGCGCCTTCGTCGACCAGCAGGTGGTCGATCTCGGCGGTTTCACCAACCGCGATTTCATCTCGCAGATCGTCTCCCTGAGCGACGAGGTCTGGCTGGTCTGCGACCAGGGCGTGGCCTCGGTCGTGTCGGCCGTCGAACTGCTCGGCGACCTGCGCGAGAAGGGCATCAACCTGGAGCGCGTCAAGCTGGTGGTGAACCAGTACGACGCGGCGATCGGCCTGCTGCCGGCGCAGATCGCCGAGCGGCTGGATGTCCCGCTGCTCTCGACGCTGCCGTCGCGGCGCGTGTCGATCGGACATGCGGCGAACCAGGGGCGGCTGATCGTCGAGGCCGCCGAGCGCGACCCTTACGTGAAGGCGCTCGATGCGCTGAGCGAGCGGCTCACGGCCGGCGTGCCGAGCCTGCCCGGCGCGCTGCCGCCAGCCCAGGCACCGGCCGGCGGCCTGTCGGCGTTGAAACGATTCATCCACTCCACCACGAAGCGGTCGTAAGCGATGGCACACGACGACATCCAATTTGCCGACGGCGCCGCGCCGTTCTCCCAGACGCAGCAGTTCCACGACATCAAGAACGCCGCGCACGAGCACCTGCTGACCCGCATCGAGGAGCTCGGTTCGGAGTTCGGCCGCTGGTCGCGCCAGGCGATCAACCAGTTCGTCGATCTCGAGATCGACAGCTTCGTGCGGCTGCGCCGGATTCCGCTCAACGAGAGCGAGGTGCGCGAGATCGCCGAGGCGCTGACCAAGGAGCTGGCCGGCTTCGGCCCGATCGAGGACCTGCTCGGCGACCCGCTGGTGGAGGACATCCTGATCAACGGCTACAACGACATCTACGTGTCGCGCCGCGGGATCCTCGCCAAGCTGCCGATCCGCTTCACCGACAACGCCCACCTGCTGCGCATCGTGCGCCGCATCCTCGCGCCGGTCGGCCGCCGGCTCGACGAATCGAACCCGATGGTCGACGCGCGGCTGCCCGACGGCGGGCGCGTCAACGTGGTGATCGAGCCGCTGTCGCTGGACGGCCCGGTGGTGTCGATCCGCAAGTTCCGCAAGGATCCGCTCAAGCCCTCGGACCTGCTCGAGAACGGCACCTACAACGACGAGATCTCGGTGCTGCTGGAGGCCGCCGTGCAGGCACGCTGCAACATCCTGGTATCGGGCGGCACCAGCTCGGGCAAGACCTCGCTGCTCAACGCGCTGGCCTTCCACGTGCCCGAGACCGAGCGCGTGGTCACCATCGAGGACACCGCCGAGCTGTCGCTGAACCACCCGCACGTGGTGCGGCTCGAAAGCCGCCCGGGCGGCTTCGACGGCACCGGCGTGGTGAGCATCCGCGACCTGCTGCGCAACACCCTGCGGATGCGCCCGGACCGCATCATCGTCGGCGAAGTCCGCGGCGGCGAGGTGCTCGAGATGCTGCAGGCGATGAACACCGGCCACGACGGCTCGATGGGCACGATCCACGCGAGCTCGCCGCGGGAATGCCTGTACCGCCTCGAGATGCTGGCCGGCTTCGCCGGTTTCCAGGGCACCGAATCGAGCCTGCGCCGCCAGATCGCCAACGCGATCGACTTCATCGTGCAGATCGGCCGGCTCTCGAACGGCCGCCGCCGGATCCTCTCGATCACCGAGGTGACGGGCATGTCCGACAACATCGTGGCGACCCAGGAGCTCTATCGCTACGACGCGCGCGTCACGCCCGAGGGCGAGGAAATCGACAACTGGGAAGCGCTCGGCATCCATCCGCATTCGCCAAAGCTCGCGCGTTTCCGCAACGTGCTGATCGGCAACATGGGCGCGGCCGGCGGTTTCGGGCGCAGCGGAGGCTTCAATGTCTAGCGGCGTGCTCTGGGCCCTGTCGTTCGCGCTGATTCTCGCTGCCGCCGGCGTCTGGCTCTGGCGCGGCAGCCAGATGCGCGAGGAGAGCGCCCATACGCGGCGTTTCTTCGACAGCCGGCTCGAGCAGGCCACGCGCGCCGCGGGCGCGGGAGTCGTGCCGGGCGGCGCGGCAGCCGGCTCGACGGCACGCGGGGCGTCGAGCTCGGCGGTTCAGCCCGGGCAGGCCGCGACGCCTGCCGTCGGGCTGGCGGCGTGGCGGGCCAGGGGCGAGGCGGTGTTGCGAGGCATCAACGACCGGGCCGGGCTCGACGAGGTGCGCGGACTGTTTCGCATGCTGCTCGGCATCGTCGCGCTGGTGACGCTGCTGGCCGGCCTGCGCAGCGGCTGGGTGGCGGCCGTCGCGGCGCTGATCGGCAGCAGCACGCTGCTGGCACTGTGGGTACTGCGCCGGATTTCGGCGCGCCGCCTGAAGATCGTGCGGCAACTGCCTTCGTTCCTCGACGGCGTGGTGCGTCTCGTGACGCTCGGCAACAGCGTGCCGGCGGCGTTCCAGGGTGCGCTGGGTACCACCGAGATGCCCCTGCGCTATTGCCTGGACCAGGTGTCGCGCATGCTGCGCACCGGCGTCGAGATCGATCGCGCCATGCTGCATATCGCCAAGGAATACCGGATCCGCGAATTCGAGCTGGTGGGCTCGGTGCTGCGGCTGTCGGTCAAGTACGGCGGTCGGGCGGACGTGATGCTGGAGCGCATGGCGACCTTCATGCGCGATCTCGAGCAGGCCGAGCGCGAGCTGCATGCGATGTCGGCGGAGACGCGCCTGTCCGCTTGGGTACTGGGCCTGCTGCCGATCGCGGTCGGCAGTTTCGTCATCTCGACCAATCCCGCGTATTTCACGGCGATGTGGACCAACGACTCGGGACGCTCGGTGCTGTACGTCGCCTTCGGGCTGCAGGTCTTCGGTGGTTTCCTGCTGTACCGGATGGCGCGGCTCAGGTAGGGGAAGCGGAATGGATGCAAATCGTTTGGGGGCGATGGCGCTGGTGCTGGCGGCGGCGGGGGTGCTGCTGCTGGCCGGCCTGGCGATCGTGCGCAGCCTGCTGGTACAGCGCAGCGAACGGGCCTTGATGAAGGCACTCGACCAGCGGGTGGCGGCCAGCCACGCCGCGGCCGCGCGTGCCGGGCGGGCTGCCGAGATCAAGCCGGTCGAGGCGCCGCCAACGGGCTTCGCCGCCTGGCGCGCACGCGCCGAACAGCTCGGGATGCGCTGGATGGAAACCGGGTTCGGCCGTCAGCTGGTTGCCGACGAGGACCGGCAACTGCTCGAGCAATGCGGCTTCGTCGAGGCCCGCTCACGGGGCCTGTTCCTGACGGCGCGCCTGCTCTGCGCGGTCGTGCTGCCCCTGGTCGCGCTGCCGTTCGCCGCGCGTGTCTCGGCGGGCGGCTCGCTGTTCGTGGTGCTGTTCGCGATCGCCGTCGGCTTCATGGTCCCGAAGATCTATATTCGCCGCCGCGCGACGGCACGGCGTGAAAGCGTCACCGACGAGATGCCCCTGTTCGTCGACATGCTGCGCCTGCTGCAGGGCGTCGGCCTGTCGCTCGACCAGAGCATGCAGGTGATCACGCACGACTTCACGACCATGATGCCGGTGCTGTCCTGGGAGCTGGGCGTGGCCCAGCGGCAGTTCGCGGCGGGACGCACGCGCGAGCAGTCGCTGGCGCGCCTGACCAACAGCTTCGACAACGAGGATCTGCGCTCGATCGTGCGGCTGCTGATCCAGGTGGACAAGCACGGCGGCGCGGTGCAGGAACCGCTGCGGCTGTTCGGCGATCGCCTGCGCGACGGGCGGCGCGCGACGCTGCGCGAGCGCATCGGCAAGCTGACCGTGAAGATGACCGGCGTGATGATCGTCACGCTGCTGCCCGCGCTGCTGATCGTGACGGCCGGGCCCGGGATCATGACCGTCGTGTCCGCGCTGGCGAACATGAGGCATTGACGCGATACGACGAAGGAGTGGAGCGAGATGAATCGATCGAATTGGCGCGTCATGCTGGCCGGCGTGCTGGTCGGCGTCCTGGCGAGCGGCTGTTCGCTGTTCAAGGAGTCCAACTACGGGATCGGTGCGCAGGCCGAGCGCGCGGCGCTGATGCAGGCGGCCGACAAACCGGATCCGCCCGACACGCCGGGCATGTACCTGGGGCTGATCGACCGGATGCAGCAGCAGGGACTGTTCTATGCCTCGCTGGCGCATATCGACGAATACGAGAAGCTGTACGGCTCGACGCCGGACACCAAGCTGCTGCGCGCCGACGCCTTGCGCTCGACCGGGCAGTACGAGGCGAGCGAGCAGGTTTACACGCAGTTGCTGAATACCACGCTGGCGGCGCGCGCCTATCGCGGCATCGGCCTGATCGCGGGCACGCGCGGCGATTTCACGCGCGCGGCCAAGCTGCTCGACCAGGCCACGCTGCTGGCGCCGACCGACGCCTCGACCTTGTCCGATCTCGCCTATGCGCGCATGCGCACCGGCGATCTCGCCCTGGCGCGCGTGCCCCTGATGAAGGCGGCCGAACTCGACCAGAAGAATGCGCGGATCCTCAGCAATGTCGCGCTGTTCCTGGTGGCGACGGGCCACGACGGCGACGCGCAGGGGTTGATGGACCAGCAGCGCATGTCCCAACCATTGCGCAACGAGATCCGCGATGACGCGGCGCGCGTGACGGCCGCCCAGCGCATGCGCCAACTGACGGTGGTGCCGGGACCGGCGCCGGCGCGCGCCGGCGCGACCGCCAGCGGCGACGTGGGCGCCCAGCCGATCGCCAGCAATGACGGCTTCGACCTGGCTGCGCCGCTGTTGCAGCGCTTCTCGCAAAAATGACGAACCACACGGAGTCGACGATGCGACATTTCCCATCCCATCCGCGCGCCAACCCGCGACGAATCGGGTTCGCGCTGGCGGTGCTGGCCGGCGTGCTCGGCGCCACGGTGGCGCGGGCGCAGGCCGTGGATCCGGCGCTCGCGCAATTGCAGCAACAACTGCAACCG
The DNA here is from genome assembly GCF_011753035.1 of Burkholderia sp. Ax-1720. Classification (NCBI taxonomy): domain Bacteria; kingdom Pseudomonadati; phylum Pseudomonadota; class Betaproteobacteria; order Burkholderiales; family Burkholderiaceae; genus Burkholderia; species Burkholderia sp. Ax-1720. The sequence continues at coordinate 11,367 of NZ_VWWK01000142.1, forward strand.
ATCTCGGGTGCCCAGTTGCAGCCGCAACTGCTGGCGCCCGCCGATGCCGCGCCTGCGCCGCAGGCGGCGGTGCAGCAGGTGCAGGGTTCATCGCAGCCCTTGCCGGCGGTCGCGCCGCCGACGCAGGTCCAGGCAGCCCAGCCGCAGCCGGTGGCGCTCCAGCAGCAGGCGGCACCGCAGGACGTGGCGCCGCCTCAGCCGGCGGTCGCGGCCCAGCCGGTGCCCGCGCCGGTCGAGATGGCGATGCAGCCGGTCCCAGCGCCGCCCGCTGCGATGGAGCCGGCCCGTCGGCGCTCCGACGTCGGCCCGAGCACCGAGGCCTGGCTCGATCTGCAACGTAGCAATCGCGCCGCATCGTCCGAGCCGCATCCGTTCGAGGGCGCGGCCGCGTCGTATGCCTATCAGCGCTACCTGCAGTCGTTCAACTCGCCGATCCCGACCTGGTTCACCTCGGTCCAGCAGGGTTCGGGCGGCGGCGGCAGTGGCGGCTCGTCGTTCGGCGGCGGCTCGCAGTCGCAATAATCGTCGAGACAGAGGCAATCATGAAACCCGCTCAATCCCGCCGTATCGGCTTGTCGATCCCCGGACGCACGATCGTCGGCCGACGCCGGGAGCGCGGTGCGTTCGCGGTGATGACGCTGATCTTCCTGGCGGCCACCATCTCGATTCTCGGCGTCATCGATATCGGCAACGCGTTCTTCGAGCGCCGCGACCTGCAGCGCATCGCCGACATGGCCGCGCTGGCGGGGGCGCAACGGCTCGACAACGCCTGTGCCCAGGCACCGGTCACCGCCACGGCCGCGGCGACCAAGAACGGCTTGAACACCGGCACCGGCGATACCATCACGGTCGGCTGCGGGCGCTGGGATCCGAGCGTCAACGCCGCGCCGAGCTACTACGTGCCGGCCGCCAATGTCGGCACCGGCTCGTCGAACCCGAATGCGCTGCAGCTCAACGGGGTGCAGGTGAAGCTGACGCGGCAGGTGCGGCACTTCTTCGTGGGACCGACGCAGACCGTGCGTGCCAGCTCGACCGCGCGCGCCACCGCGATCGACGTGTTCTCGGTCGGCGCGACGCTGGCGCAGCTCGGCGGTACCAGCTGCTCGGGCACGCCGGCCTCGTCGTCGGCGAATCCGGGTTTGGTCAACGGCCTGCTCGGCGCGCTGCTCGGCTCGAAGTCGGGGCTCAACCTGAGCCTGGTGTCGTACCAGGCGCTGGCCTGCACCAACGTGCGGCTCGCCGATATCGCGGCCTCGGCCGGGGTCGGCACGATCGACCAGTTGCTCGCGCTGAATCTCTCGCTGTCGCAGTTCCTCAAGCTGATCGCCAATGCGCTGCAGCAGACCAGCGTGGTCAATGCCAACCTGCAGGCCAGCCTCGGCGCGCTGCAGGCGATGATCTCGGCCAACGTGAACGGCGGCAATCTCAACCTCGGCGGCCCGAACGGCCTGCTGAACATCGCCCTGGCCAATACCCAGTCGGCCGCCACCGCCACCGTCAGCCTGCTCGACCTGATCATGGTCGGCGCCGAGGTGGCGAACTCGAACAACGCGGTGGCCGTCAACATCCCGTCGGTGGCGCTAGGTGGGCTGACCGGCACCCAGCTGCAGGTGCAGATCATCAGCCCGCCGTCGATCGGGATCGGCGAAGGCGGCATCAATCCGGCCACCGGGCAGTGGCGCACCCAGGCCTCGACGGCGGCCGTCGGGCTCTACCTGGTGGTCGACCTCGGCGTCCAGCAGGTGCCGCTTCTGGGGCCCTTGCTGCAACTGGTCGGCGTCAATGTCGACGTGACGCTGCCACTCTATCTGCAGGTCGGTACCGGCAAGGCCGTGCTCAACTCGACCCAGTGCGCGCAGACGGCCGCGGCCAGTACCGCCACCATCACGGCGACACCCGGCATCGCGAATCTCTGCATCGGCACGCCCCCGCTCAATTCGAAAGGCATGATCAGCCTGTCGTCGACCTACAGCTGCAAGTCGCCGGCGCAGATCATCAACGCTCAGGTTTCGCCGCTCGGTCTGAATCTGGTGCAATTGACCGTGTCCGTGTCGAACATCTCGGTGCAGATCCAGGGCGCGGCTCAGACGCATACCTTCAGCGGTGTGTCGGGGCTCGATTCGAACTACTGGACGGTCAATTCAAACGCGCTCGGCTCCGCGCTCGCCAGCGCGCTGGGCCAGCTCGCGACCGCGCAGATCACGCCGAAGGTGTCGCTGCTGCTGAACCTGATCTCGATTACCGTGCCCTCCAACTTCGTCGGGACCATCCTCGGCATCCTGCAGCCGGTCCTGGGCCCGCTGCTGTCCGCCCTCGACGCGGTTATCGTTCCGCTCCTGAACCTGCTCGGCGTGCAGGTCGGCGCGGCCACCGTGCACCAGATCTCGCTGACCTGCGGGGTCGCGCAGACGGTCTATTGAACGCATTGACTGGTATTGGCATCCGATGAGAAACACACCTGCAATCGAAGGGCTCGACCTCTATGTCTGGGAAGGCAAGGCGGACATCGTCGACCGTGTCGCCCGCTGCATGGCCAGCTTCGACGTGGAGGTGATCCGGGCCGACAACGTGGTGCTGTCGGCCGAGCGCGCGGCCGCGCGTCCGTCGCTGGCGATCATCAGCGTCAGCATGATCGAGAGCGGCGCGGCCTTCCTCAGCGAATGGCAGGCCAATATCGGCATGCCGGTGGTCTGGGTGGGCGCCGCGCGCGGCGGTGGCGACGCCGCCAGCTATCCGCCCGAGTACTCGCACATCCTGCCGCTCGACTTCACCTGTGCCGAGCTGCGCGGGCTGGTCTCGAAGCTGGTCGCGCAACTGCGCGCGCACGCCGCGCAGACCTCCGAGCCGGCCATGCTGGTGGCGCATTCCGAGCCGATGCAGGCCCTGCTGCTGGAGGTCGACACCTTCGCCGACTGCGATACCAACGTGCTGCTGCACGGCGAGACCGGCGTCGGCAAGGAGCGCATCGCGCAACTGCTGCACGAGAAGCACTCGCGCTACCGGCACGGCGAATTCGTGCCGGTCAACTGCGGCGCGATTCCCGACGGCCTGTTCGAATCGCTGTTCTTCGGCCATGCCAAGGGATCGTTCACCGGCGCGGTGGTGGCGCACAAGGGCTATTTCGAGCAGGCCGCGGGCGGCACGCTGTTCCTCGACGAAGTCGGCGACCTGCCGCTCTACCAGCAGGTCAAGCTGCTGCGCGTGCTGGAGGACGGCACGGTGCTGCGGGTGGGCGCCTCCGCGCCCCTTAAGGTCGATTTCCGGCTGGTCGCGGCGAGCAACAAGAAGCTGCCGCAACTCGTCAAGGAAGGGGCGTTCCGCGCCGACCTCTATTACCGGCTGGCCGTGATCGAGCTGGGCATTCCCTCGCTCGAGGAACGCGGCGCGGTGGACAAGATCGCGCTGTTCAAGTCCTTCGTGGCGCAGGTGGTGGGCGAGGAGCGGCTGGCGGCCTTGCCGGACCTGCCTTACTGGCTGGCCGACGCGGTGGCGGATACCTATTTCCCCGGCAACGTGCGCGAGTTGCGCAACCTGGCGGAGCGCGTCGGCGTGACGGTGCGCCAGACCGGCGCCTGGGACGCCGCCCGGCTGCAGCGCCTGGTGGCCCATGCGCGCGCCGCGCAGCCGGTGCCGGCGGAAAGCGTGGCCGAGGTCTATGTGGATCGCAGCAAGTGGGACATGGGCGAGCGCAATCGCGTGATCGCGGCCCTTGACGCCAACGGCTGGCGCCGCCAGGATACCGCCCAGCACCTGGGCATCAGCCGCAAGGTGTTGTGGGAAAAGATGCGCAAATACCAGATTTTCGACGAAGAGCCCGAAGCGCGTGAAAGTGAGGGATAATGCGAGGATTGCGGTCAGAATTACAACTAATCTGTGCAGGAATCTCTACATGAGCCATAAACGGGTTTTGGGGCGGACATTTATTGCAGGATTGGTGGTGGCGGGCGGGTTTCAGGTAGCACAGGCTCAAGGCCTGGCGGGTAGCGACAACGCGGCGCCCGCGGTTTCTCCTGCCGCGCAGTCCTCGGGCGGCGTGGTGAATTCGGCGCCGGCCGCGCCGAGCGCCTTGCCGCAGGCCGCCCAGCCGACGGCAGGCGATAGCGCAGGCACCACGCAGAGCACCATCGACGAACTCCAGCAGCAGATCCAGTCCCACGCGCTGACCGAGATGCGGACCGCGTACAACGGCAGCTATGGCGCGAGCCTGCTGTTCAACATCAAGGACGGCACCTATTACGTCGCGCTGTTCCAGCAGAAGGCGTTCTGGCGCGTGATCAAGACCAGCAACGAGGCGCGCGCCGAGGCGGTATTCCGCGATTTCTCGAAGCAGGCCGAATCGCTGGCCGGCTCGGAACTGCAGGCGGCACGCCTGGAAGCGCAGAAGGCTCAGACCGACAAGCAGATCGCGGTGGTCCAGGATCGCGCCAACCGGCTGCAGGCCGATCTGCGGATCGCACGCGAGCAGCAGGCGGCGGTCAACAACCGCCAGAAGGCCACGCGTAGCGAGACGGCTTCGCTGCAGGCCCAGCGCGATGCACTGCAGGCCCAGCTGCGGCAGTTGCAGATGCAGGTTCGTTCGCTGCAGCGCCAGGCTGACGCCGGGCTGCCGGGCAACCAGTAAGCGCGGGCAGGGCGCTGCCGGGCGAGATTTCCTGCTTGGCGCGCCGGATCGCTGGAAGGTTCGCGGCAATACGTGCCGGAAGGAAAAAGGGCAAGCCAGTTGGCTTGCCCTTTTTGCGTTTACTCGTTGCCGCTGCTGCCGCCCGTTGGCCCGAGCGGCCGGCGGCGGCGCGTGACGATCACGGTGGGACTGCCGCTGCGCTCGGACGGCGTGGACACGCCTTCGTGCGATTCGCGGGGATAGTCGCGCGGCGCGCTGTATTCGCGCGGGGCGCCGTATTCACGCGGCTCGCGGGGTTCACGGGGCTCGCGCGGGGGGTAACCGCCGCCGTCGCCGCGGCCTTCGCCGCGCGATTCGCGCGAGCCGCCATGCGAGCCGTAGGGGCTGTGGCCGCCGCCTTCGCGGGGCGGCCGGCCGCCGCCGTGCCCGCCATGGCCGCCGCCACCGCCGGTGCGGGGGCCGCCGCGGCCGCCACCGCCGCCGGGGCGCGAACCGCCCATGTCGAGCTGGATCGTCGAGATCGCACGTTTGTAGATGCCTTGCAAACCGACGGGCGTGCGCAGCATCACCAGGTACTGGTCGAACGACTCGATGCAGCCCGTCAGGCGGATACCGTTGACGAGGTAGATTTCCACGCGCTTGCGTTCCTTGCGCGCTGCGTTGATGAAGTCGTTTTGCGGATGGGATTCTGCAGGATTGGCCATTGAGAAGCGGCTTGAGCCGGCGTCAGATGAGGGTTTTGCTTGGATGCGCCGCGCTATCTGGCGGAGCGCTTGAGCGGGATTCTACCCTGTTCGATTGAGAAGCGTACGTGGACCTTTGTGTCGAACCGTTACCCACTATAGACGTTTTGGCGCGGGAAGTGCGAGCCGGCCGGACGGCCAGGCGGCTTTGCACTGGGACGGGGAGCGGCCCGAAGTTGACGCCGGAATCCCCGCCATGCGTTGCACCTTGACGGTGCCGAATAGCGGAAATTGGGGTGGCGATGCGAAAAATCAAGGGCTGGGCCCAGCCGTTCGACGTGACGAACTGTCGCGGTGGTGCTCTCCGGCGGGGAGGCTGCCGGCACGGCCGGATGGAGGTGGCATGCCATCGGGCCGTGCGGATCGCTTCGATCAGTATTTGTAGTCGGGGTTCTTCGGATCGAAGGCGGAATCGTCGAAGCTGGTCGGCGTGATCTTCTGGAATACGATCCGCTCGAAGATCCGGCCGTCGTTGTCGTAGGACTCGACGGTGCGGAAATAGGGGTGGCGCAGGTCCAGGCCCAGCGTTTCCTTCTTGGCATAGAACTGCGGGCGGCCGGTCGGCGTCTCGTAGGTCAGGGCCACCACGCGCACGCCGTCGATGGTCCTGGCTTCGACGCGGGTCGGCTTGCTCACGCCGGCGGCCTCGTATTTCCTGCCTTCGCTCAGATACAGCCCGGTCACGTACTCGGTGCCGAGATCGCGGATCGTGTGATTCGACTGCGCGCGCGCCAGCGTGCCGGTGATCGAGGTCCATAGCGGGATCTTGCCCAGCAGGCCGCCGAGATGGCCGTACATTTCGTCCTTGCGCTTGGTCTCGTCATAGATCGCTTCCTGGCCCGAATGCGCGCCGTCAGGCAGCCACTTCGCGTAGATGCGCAGCGGTTCGCGCGTGATCTTCACGCTCATGTGATCGGGCTTGTCGGCCCACTTGTCGCCGAGCCGCTCCTGGCGCGTCATGGTGAATTCGTAGGACGGGTAGCCGTTCGGGCCCGCCGCGATGTAGGCGGGCACCGTCATCGGGTCGAGCGCGCTGAACAGGGCGGTGAGCGTCGCGTCGTCGAGCTTCTCGAGCGTGCCGTCGCGCGCGGCCGTCTTGAGCCAGGCGGCCTGCTGCGCGACCGGCTGCTGCGTGACGCGCGCGAGCTCGGGCGGCAGCGCGGCGGCGGTACCGGCCGCGGCCGAGGCTGGC
>NZ_VWWK01000143.1:0-17795 GCF_011753035.1 Burkholderia sp. Ax-1720
CCAGCGCCTGCTCGACCACCGTCTGCGCCTGGCGCAGGTCCAGTTCCGAGCCGGTGCCGTTGTCGAACTGCAGCTTGGTCAGGTTGTACGAATCCTGGGCCGTCTTCAGCGTGTCCTCGGTGACCTTGAGCAGGTCGTCCGTGGACTGCAGCGTCAGGTACTGGTCCGCCACCTGCGAGATCAGCGAGATCTCCGCCGCCTTGCGGGCCTGGGCCGTCGACAGGTATTGCGCCAGAGCCTGGTCCTTCAGGCTCTGGATCCGGCCGAACAGGTCCAGCTCCCACGAGGCGGAGAGGCCGACGTTGTAGTCACGCGAGATGAACGGCGAGCCCGTGTTCGACACACCGGCCGGCAGCCGCTGCGTATTGCCGGTGCCGGTACCGTCGAGCGTCGGGAACAGCCCCGCACGCGTGATCTGGTACTGCGCGCGCGCCGCCTCGATGTTGAGCACCGAGACGCGCAGATCGCGATTGTTCTTCAGCGCGATCTCGATCAGCGCCTGCAGGCGCGGATCGGCGAAGAAATTGCGCCAGCCGATGTCGGCGGCGGCCTGGCCACTGGCGCTGCGCGCGCCGTCCGCGCCCGGCTGCGTCGCGTAGACGCCATCGGACGGGAAGCTGCCCGACACGGGTGCGGCGGGGCGCTGGTAATGCGGCGCCATCGTGCAGCCCGTGGCGACCAGCGCGAAGGCCATTGCAGACAAAACGAATTTACGCATGATGATCAATGTCCCTGGTTGCCGTCGCCATCGGTGCGATGCGCGTGTTCCTGCGCGAGACGCAGCGCCTCGTCGGCATCTTCCTTCTCGCCGCCGAAGATCGCGCGCACCTTCACGAAGAACATCGGGATCATGAAGATCGCGAGGAAGGTCGCGGTCAGCATCCCGCCGATCACGCCGGTACCGATCGCGTGCTGGCTGGCCGAACCCGCGCCGTTGCTGATCGCCAGCGGCAGCACGCCGAGAATGAAGGCCAGCGAGGTCATCAGGATCGGGCGCAGCCGCAGCCGTGCCGCCTCCAATGCCGCCTCGACCGGCCCCATCTTCTCCCCGACCTGCAGCTCACGCGCGAATTCCACGATCAGGATCGCGTTCTTCGCCGACAGGCCCACCGTGGTCAGCAGGCCGACCTGGAAGAACACGTCGTTCTCGAGGCCACGCAGCGTCGAGGCCAGCAGCGCGCCGATCACGCCGAGCGGCACCACCATGATCACCGAGAACGGGATCGACCAGCTTTCATACAGCGCCGCCAGACACAGGAACACCACCAGGATCGAGATCGCGTAGAGGATCGGCGCCTGCGAGCCCGACTGGATTTCCTGGAACGACAGGCCCGTCCACGAATAGCCGATGCCGGTCGGCAATTGCGCCGCGAGACGCTGCATGGCCGCCATCGCCTGGCCGGTCGAGTTGCCGGTCGAGGCCTGGCCCTGGATTTCCACCGCCGAGATGCCGTTGTAGCGCTCCAGCTTCGGCGAACCATAGGTCCAGTGGCCGGTGGCAAACGCGCTGAACGGCACCATCCCGCCCGCGCTGTTGCGCACGTACCAGATGCCCAGGTCTTCCGGCGTGACGCGGAACGGCGAATCCGCCTGCACGTACACCTTCTTGATACGACCGTCGGTATCGAGGAAGTTGTTGACGTACTGCGAGGCCCAGGCGATCGAGAAGGTCTGGTCGATCGCGGCAGCCGTCACGCCGAGCGCGTTGGCCTTCTCGCGATCGATGTCGACCTTGTACTGCGGCGTGTCGTTCAGGCCGTTCGGACGCACCAGCGCGAGCGTCGGATCCTTGGCGGCCATGCCGAGCAGCTGGTTGCGCGCCGCCATCAGCGCATCGTGGCCGAGGCCGCCGTTGTCGGTCAGCTCGAAATCGAAACCGGCGGCGGTGCCCAGCTCGGGAATCGACGGCGGATTGAACGGAATCACGATGCCGTCCTTGTAGCCGGCATAGTGCCCGAAGGTCCGCTTGATCAGCGCCTGCACCTTGCGATCGGCGGCGCGGCGCTCCTCGAAGGGCCTGAGCTTGACGAACACCAGGCCGGCGTTCTGCCCGCGGCCGGCGAAGCTGAAGCCGTTCACGGTGAACACCGAGTCGACCACGTTCTTCTCTTCCTTGGCCATGTAGTCCGTGATGTCGGCCAGCGTGCGCGCGGTGGTCTCCTGGGTGGAGCCCGACGGCGTCTGGACGATCATGAACATGTAGCCCTGGTCCTCATCCGGCAGGAAGGACTTCGGCAGGCGCACGAACAGGAAACCGACGCCGACGATCACCGCGAGGTAGATCACCAGCCAGCGGCCCGAGCGCTTGATCACGTGGTGCACGCCCACGTGGTACTTCTCGCGGCTCTTGTCGAAGTTGCGGTTGAACCAGCCGAAGAAACCCTTCTTCTCCTCGTGGTGACCCTTCTCGATCGGCTTGAGGATGGTCGCGCAGAGCGCCGGAGTCAGGATCAGCGCCACCAGCACCGACAGCACCATCGCCGAGACGATGGTCAGCGAGAACTGGCGGTAGATCGCGCCCACCGAGCCGCCCGAGAAGGCCACCGGCACGAACACCGCCGACAGCACCAGGGCCACGCCCACCAGCGCGCTGGTGATCTGGCCCATCGCCTTCTTGGTCGCTTCCTTCGGCGGCAGGCCTTCCTCGACCATCACCCGCTCGACGTTCTCGACCACCACGATCGCATCGTCCACCAGCAGGCCGATCGCCAGCACCAGGCCGAACATCGACAGCGTGTTGATCGTGAACCCGGCCAGGCCCATGATCGCGAAGGTACCGAGCAGCACCACCGGCACCGCGATGGTCGGGATCAGGGTGGCGCGCAGGTTCTGGAGGAACAGGTACATCACCAGGAACACCAGCACGATGCCTTCCAGCAGCGTCTTGACCACTTCCTCGATCGACAGGCGCACGAACGGCGTCGTGTCATACGGGTAATGCACCACCATGCCGTGCGGGAAGTACTTCGAGAGCTCCTTCACCTTGGCCTTGATCGCATCCGCCGTGGCCAGCGCGTTGGCGCCCGTGGCGAGCTGGATACCCAGGCCGGCGGTCGGCTGGCCCATGTACTTGGTGTCGAAGTTGTAGTTCTCCGCGCCCAGGCCGATCTGCGCGACATCCTTCAGGCGCACCTGCGAGCCATCCTGGTTCACCTTCAGCAGGATGTTGCCGAACTGCTCCGGCGTCTGCAGCAGGGTCTGCTCGGTGATGGTCGCCTGCAGCACCGTGCCGGCCTTGGCCGGCGTGCCGCCGATCTGGCCGCCCGCGATCTGCACGTTCTGCGCGGAGATCGCGTTCGAGACGTCGGCCGGGGTCAGGCTGAAGTTGTTCAGCTTGTTCGGGTCGAGCCAGATCCGCATCGCGTACTGCGAGCCGAGCAGCAGGGTCTGGCCGACGCCGTTCAGGCGGCTGATCGGGTCGAGCACGTGCGACGCGACGTAGTTCGTCAAGTCGTTGCGGCCCATGCTGCCGTCTTCGGAGTTGAACGCGATCCAGAGCAGGTAGCTGCTGCTGGACTTGGTCACCTTCAGGCCGAGCTGCTGCACCACCTGCGGCAGGATCGGCGTGGCCAGCGACAGCTTGTTCTGCACCTGCACCTGGGCGATGTCGGGATTGGTGCCCGGCGCGAACGAGATGGTGATCGTCGCGTTGCCCGAATCGTCGCTGGTCGACGACATGTACAGGAAGTTGTCGAGGCCGCTCATCTGCTGCTCGATCACCTGGGTGACCGTGTCCTCGACCGTCTTCGCCGAAGCGCCCGGATAGTTGGCCGTGATCTGCACCGCGGGCGGCGCGATCGTCGGGTACTGCGAAATCGGCAGCGTGAAGATCGAGGCGACGCCGACCAGCATCAGCACGATCGCGATCACCCACGCGAAGATTGGCCGATCAATAAAGAATTTTGCCATTTAGGACCCCTGGTTACTTCGCTGCGGACGCGCCCGATGCGGAAGCTGCGGAATCGGACGCGCCGGATGCCGGGGCGGACGCGGCCGGTGCCTGCGAGGCACCCGCGTCCGGCGCGGCGTTCGGATCGGGCGGCAGTTGCGCCGCCACCGGCTTGACCGTCATGCCCGGCTGGACCTTGCCCACGCCCTGCACGATCACGCGGTCGCCCGACTGCAGGCCGCCCTCGACGATCCAATCCTGGCCGTAGGTGCCCGAGGTCTGCAGCACGCGCGGCGCGATCTTGTTGTCCTGGCCGACCACCAGCGCGGTCGCCTGGCCCTTCGGATCGTGCTGGATGCCGACCTGCGGCACCAGGAAGGCGTTGTCGTTGCTGCCTTCGTCGATGCGCGCGCGCACGAACATGCCCGGCAGCAGCACGTGGTTCGGGTTCGGGAACAGCGCGCGGATCGTCACCGAGCCGGTGGTCTGGTCGACCGTCACGTCGGTGAACTGCAGCTTGCCCTCGAGCGGGTAGGTCTTGCCGTCTTCCAGCACCAGCTTGACCTTGGCCGCGTTCGGACCGGTCGTCTTGATGCGCCCGCTCTGGATGTCCTGGCGCAGCTTGAGGCCGTCCAGGCTCGATTGCGTGAGGTCGACGTACATCGGGTCGAGCTGCTGCAGGGTCGACATCAGCGTTGCCTGGCTGGCCTGCACGTAGGCGCCCGGCGTGACCTGCGAGATGCCGATGCGGCCCGTGATGGGCGAGAGCACGTCGGTGTAGCCGAGGTTGATCTGCGCGGTGTCGACCGCCGCCTTGCCCGAGGCCACGTCGGCCGCGGCCTGGCCGGCCGAGGCCACGGCGTTGTCGTAGTCCTGCTTGCTGACCGCGTTCGAGGCCACCAGCACCTTGAAGCGCGCCGCCTGCGCGTTGGTCGAGGCGAGGTTCGCCTCGGCGCGCGCGAGCGTGGCCTTGGCGCTGTTCAGCGCGGCGATATAGGGCGCCGGGTCGATCTTGTACAGGCGCTGGCCCGCCTTGACGTCGGTGCCTTCGGTGAATTCGCGACGCAGCACGATGCCGTCCACCCGTGCGCGCACCTGGGCGACCAGGAAGGCATTGGTGCGGCCCGGCAGCTCGGTGACGACCGGCACCGATTGCGGCTGGACCGTCACGACGCCGACTTCCGGCACCGACGGCGGCGGCGCCGCGTTCTGCTTTCCGCAGGCGGCGAGCAGCGCGGCGGCTGCCGCGACAGGAATAATGCGATAAGAAACCCGTTCGACGCGCATGGAGCGACCTCTATAAGAATCAACGAAACGACACCGGGCCGGCGATGCAATGCCGGGTCCGATGGCAAACGCGGGGACGACAGACGCCTGCAGCCGCGATGACGGCAAAGGCCCGCGTCACGCCGGCCGTCCGCCACCCCGCACCGGCGGTGACGGCAAGACGACGCGACGACGACATCCGCGATGTGGCGCAAGCACACGTCGCGGACATAAAAACTTCATGAGAAACCGGGGAGCCCGGCCCGACCTCGCAGCGGAATGCGTCATCCCGCAGCGGCCTCAACTGGCGTTCTGCCGAATCGCGACGAGCGGTTTGCCCTGGATCCGGACTCGCCAAACTGATGGGCGGTGCGGGAAACTATCACAAACAAAGAATTGCTGCGTTGAACAAAACGCAAAAATCAATTGCCCGCGCCGACGCCGCCGACAGCGGCCGCCCCGCTCGCCATGCGCACCGCATCATGCTCGGCATGCACGCGGGCCGCCGCGGCTTGCAGATCCTCGACCCAGCGCGAGGGATTCTGGCGCGCCGGATTGAAACCGGCCTGTTCGTAGCGCGCCATTTCCTCCCGCACCTGCGCACGCGACAACACTGAATTGTCCTGGGCGAACGACACCGCGGGAACGACACATCCGGCCGCGACCAGGGCGGCTATCCATTTCGACTTCATGGTTTTTTCGACTCCAGAAAGCATCGGCTCGGCCGTCAGGACAGGTAAATGTCCGTGATGGCGTCAGCCAGGTCCGTCACGGCGGCCCGCGTCGTATCGCGAACCTGCCGCCCGGGGCCGGGAATGGCCCCCGTCTCCCGCGCCTTGCGGCGCTTGCTCCTGATCTGGACATCGCCGGTCCGTGGACCGCGATCTTGATGGTGAACGCTGCGTGGATCGGCGGCGCCCGATTGCGCCGCGCGCCGGCAGTCGCGTTCCGCTGCCGGGGAACCGCAATGTAACAGCCACGCCATTGTTTGATTAGCGGCCCACGCCGGCATGGCCTTATGAACGCCATTCATGAATCGGCTCGCCGCGCGAGCCCGACAAACCGCGCCGGCGCGGGCCGAAGCCAGGCCGCACGCGGATTTTCGGCCGGTGATAGGATGCGCCTTCTTTATCTCGTTTTGATGTCCGCGCTTGCGCGGCGGATTCGATGGCACGCGACAATTTCAGCGATCTCCTGGCCTTTCTCGCCGTCGCGCGCGAACGCAGCTTCACCAAGGCGGCCTCGCAGCTCGGCGTTTCGCAGTCGGCATTGAGCCACACCATCCGCGGGCTGGAGACGCGGCTCGGCGTGCGGCTGCTCACGCGCACCACGCGAAGCGTCGCCACCACCGAGGCCGGCGAGCGGCTGATGCAGGTGGCCGGGCCGCGCTTCGACGAGATCGAATCGGAGCTCAACGCGCTGTCCGAACTACGCGACAAGCCGGTCGGCCTGATCCGCATCACCGCCACCGACCACCCGGTCGAGACCATCCTCTGGCCGCGCCTGAAGCCGCTGCTGGCCGATTATCCCGGCCTCAAGATCGAGATGTCGATCGACTACAACCTGTCCGACATCGTGGCGCAGCGCTACGACATCGGCGTGCGCTTCGGCGACCAGGTGGCCAACGACATGATCGCGGTACGGATCGGCCCCGACGTGCGCATGATGATCGCCGGCTCGCCCGAATACTTCGCGCGCCACCCGGCGCCGAAATCCCCGCAGGACCTGCTCGATCATGCCTGCATCAACCTGCGGCTGCCCACGCGCGGCAGCCTCTACGCGTGGGAGCTCAGGAAGGGCAAGCACGACCTGCTGGTGCGCGTGGACGGGCAGCTGATCTTCAACAGCACGCCGCAGATGCTGGCCGCCGCGCTGGAAGGTTACGGACTGGTCTACCTGCCCGAGGACCAGCTGATGCCGCAGGTACGCGCCGGGCGTCTCAAGTGCGTGCTGAAGGAATGGGGCGCGACCTTCCCCGGCTACCACGCCTACTACCCGAGCCGCCGGCAATCGTCGCGGGCGCTGTCGCTGGTGATCGACGCCTTGCGGCATCGCGATTGAATCGAGGCGAGCGCCCGGCTGGCCTGAACGCCCGTCCCATCGCTTCGGGGCCCTGAAAGTTGCGCGCGCCGCCAAGGCGACGGCGCTTCGGGCTTCACGACATCGCTTCGGCCTTCGCGACCGCAATCGTCATGGTCTGTGGAATCGCCACGCCGTTCTTCACCGCGGTGATCTCGGCCAGGATCGAGACCGCGATCTCGGGCGGCGTGCGGCTGCCGATATAGAGGCCCGCCGGACCGTGCAATCGCGCAAGCTGCGCCGCATCCAGGTCGAATTGCGCGAGCCGCTCGCGCCGCGCCGCGTTGTTGCGCCGCGAGCCCAGCGCGCCGACGTAGAAGGCCGGCGTCTTGAGCGCCTCCATCAGCGCGAGATCGTCGAGCTTGGGATCGTGGGTCAGCGCGATCACGGCCGAGCGCGCGTCGAGCCGCATCGCCAGCACGGTGTCGTCGGGCATGGTCCGCACCACGCGCACGCCGGGCACGTCCCAGGTATCGACATGCTCCTCGCGCGGATCGCAGACCGTCACCTGGTAGTCGAGGCCGGTGGCGATCCGGCACAGGTAGCGCGACAGTTGCCCCGCGCCGATCACCAGCAGCCGGTAGCGCGGGCCGTGCACGGTGCGCAGGTGCGCACCGTTGAACACCAGGCCGTCGGCCGGCGTCGCCTCGTCGAGCGTGGCCTCGCCGCTGGCCAGCGACAGCGTGCGCGCCACCAGCCGGCCCGCGTCGATCGCCTCGCAGAGTTCGGCGATGCCGCTGGCCGGCGTCAGCGGCTCCAGCACCAGCTCGAGCGTGCCGCCGCAGGGCAGGCCGAAGCGATGCGCCTCGTCGGCGCTGATGCCGTAGCGGATCGTCTCCGGGCGCGCATCGGGAGCGATGCCGGCCTCGCGCACGCGCGCCACCAGGTCGTCCTCGATGCAGCCGCCCGATACCGAGCCGACCGCGAGCCCGTCGTCGCGCAGCGCGAGCAGCGCGCCGACCGGTCGCGGCGACGATCCCCACGTGCGCACCACCGTCGCCAGCAGCACGCGCCGGCCAGCCGCGAGCCAGCGGGTGCTGGTGCGCAGCACGTCGAGATCGACGCTGTCCATCAGTGCCCTCCCGCCGTCGCGGCGCGCAGCTTGGCCACCTCGTCGGCCGTCACGGCCGGCGCGTTGTTGTTCCAGCCCGCGCGGATGAAGGTCAGCACGTCGGCGATCTGCTTGTCGTCGAGCTGGTCGGCGAACTGCGGCATCGGATAGGCGGCCGGGATGCCGGCGATCACCAGGTCGCCCGTGCCGTTCAGCGTCACGTTGATCAGCGAGGCCGGGTTGTGCTCGAGCAGGTTCGGGTTGCCGGCCAGCGGCGCGAGCAGCGGGGCGAAGGCCTTGCCGTCGGTGCCGTGGCAATGCATGCAGTAGGCCGCGTAGACCGCCGCGCCCGGGTCACCCGCCGGCCGCTTGAGCGCGGCCACGGTGCGCTGCGGATCGTAGCGATACGGCGGCGCGCCGGTGCCGCCCGCCGCCGGCAGCGATTTCAGGTAGCGCGAGATCGCCCCCAGGTCCTCGTCGCTGAGGTACTGCGTGCTGTGGTTGATCACGTCGGTCATCGCGCCGAAGGCGCTGGCGTGCGCGTTGGCCCCGGTCTTCAGGAACTGCGTGAGCTCGGCCTCGCTCCAGCGGCCCAGGCCGGTATTGCCCTCGCCGGTCAGGTTGGAGGCGAACCAGTTGTCGAGCACACCGCCCGTCAGGTACGCGCCGCCGCTCTCGTCGAGCGCCTTCTCCTGGAAGCCGACGCCGCGCGGCGTATGGCACGAGCCGCAATGGCCGAGCCCCTGCACCAGGTAGGCACCGCGATTCCAGGCGGCATCCTTGTCCGATTTCGACTGGTAGCGCGCGGTATCGAGGAACACCAGGTTCCAGAGCTTGAGCGGCCAGCGCATGTTGAGCGGCCAGGGGATGTCGGAGGCCTGGTTCGCCTGCGCGACGGGCGCCACGCCGTGCATGAAGTAGGCGTACATCGCGCGCACGTCGTCGTCGCTGACCTTGGCGTAGGACGGATACGGCATCGCCGGGTAGAGGTTGTGGCCGTCCTTGGCCACGCCCTCGCGCAGGGCGCGCGCGAAGTCGGCCTCGCTGTAGCCGCCGATGCCGTGGTTCGCGTCCGGCGTGATGTTGGTGGTGTAGATCGCCCCCATCGGCGTGGTCATCGTCAGGCCGCCCGCGAACGGCTTGCCGTGCGGCGCCGTATGGCAGGCGATGCAGTCGCCGGCGCGCGCCAGGTATTCGCCGCGCGCGACCAGGGCCGCGTCGGCATTGCCGGCGTTGGCTGGGGCATCGGCCGCCGCGGCGGCGCCGGCCCACAGACCCAGGCCGCCCAGCGCGGCGACGCCGAACAGGCGGCGCAATCGGTTCGAAATCCTCATTGCTGGCCTCCTCATGCCGTCTTCTGCTTCAGTTGATTGCCGACCGGCATCTGGTAGAGCCGTCGTCCCGTGGCCGCGTGGATCGCGTTCGACAGGGCCGCCGCGATCGCCGAGGTGCCCGGCTCGCCGATCCCTCCCGGCGCCTCCGCGCTCTTGACGATATGCACGTCGATGCGCGGCGTCTGGTTGATGCGCAGCATCCGGTAGTCGGTGAAGTTGCTCTGCTCGACGCGGCCGTCGCGGATCGTGATCTCGCCATAGAGCGCGGCCGTGATGCCGAAGATGATGCCGCCCTGGATCTGCGCCTCGACCGTGTCGGGATTGACCACCATCCCGCAATCGACCGCGCAGACCACGCGGTTCACGCGCACCTCGCCGTTCTCGACGCTCACGTCGGCGACCATGCTGAAGAAGCTGCCGAACGCGTGCAGCACCGATACGCCACGGCCCTGGCCGGCCGGCAGCGACTGCCCCCAGCCCGATTCGCGCGCGACGATGTCGAGCACGTTGCGCGCGCGCGGCGTCGGCTCCAGCAGCGAGCGGCGATAGGCGACCGGATCGGCCTTGGCGCGCACCGCGAGCTCGTCGACGAAGCTCTCGACCACGAAGGCGCTGCGCGTCGGGCCCACGCCGCGCCAGAAAGCGGTCGGCACGTGGCGCGGTTCCTGGCGCACGTATTCGATGCGCTGGTTGGGGATCGCGTAGGGCAGGTCCGAGGCCACCTCGACAGCGTCGGCATCGACGCCGTTCTTCAGCGAGCCGGGCACGAAGCGCGCCAGGATCGAGGAGCCGACGATGCGGTGCTGCCAGGCCACCGGCTTGCCGTTCGCGTCGACGCCGGCCGAGATGCGGTCGTAGTAATACGGCCGGTACATGTCGTGGCGGATGTCCTCCTCGCGCGTCCAGACCACCTTCACGGGCGCGTCCACCTGTTTGCCGACCTTCAGCGCCTGCACGATCATGTCGGTCTCGAGCCGCCGGCCGAAGCCGCCGCCGAGCAGGTGGTTGTGCAGCGTGATCTTGCTGGCGTCGAGCCCCGTCACGCGTTTCGCGGCCTCGATCGCGAAGCCGGGCACCTGGGTGCCGACCCAGATCTCGCAACTGTTGCCGGTCACCTGCACCGTGCAGTTGACCGGCTCCATGGTGGCGTGCGCGAGGAAGGGCTGCTGGTAGATCGAGTCGATGCGCGCGCCGGCCGTGCCGAAGGCCTTGGCGACGTCGCCGTCGTTGCGCGCCACGGCGCCCGGCTTCTCGGAGGCGCGCGCCAGATCGCCGACGATGTCGGCCATCGACACCTTCGCGCCATCGCCTTCGTGCCATTCGATCACCAGCGCCGAGGCGCCGCGCTTGGCGGCCCAGGTATGGTCGCCGACCACCGCCACCGCGTTGTCGAGACGCACCACCTGGCGCACGCCCGGCACGCGCCTGGCCGCGCTGTCGTCGACGCTGGCGACGGTGCCGCCGAACACGGGGCAGTTGACGATCGCCGCGTAGCGCATGCCCGGCAGGCGCACGTCGAGCCCGAACTGCGCGCTGCCGTCGACCTTCTCCGGCGAATCGAGCCGCTTCACGGGCTTGCCGATCAGGGTGAACTTGTCGGGCGTCTTCAGCGCGACCTGGCTCGGCACCGGCAGCCTGGCCGCCGCGTCGACCAGCGAGCCGTAAGGCGCCTGGCGGCCGCTCGCGGCGTGGTGCACGGCGCCGTTGGCGGCCGAGCACGAGGCCGGATCGACCTTCCACTGCTGCGCGGCGGCCGTCACCAGCAGGCTGCGCGCGGTCGCGCCGGCGCGCCGCATCGGCTCCCAGGCGTAGCGGATCGAGGTCGAGCCGCCCGTCAACTGGCCGCCGCCCAGCAGCGGATCGCCATAGGCCTTGGCGTCGGCCGGCGCGTGGTCGAGCACCACGCTGTCGAGCGGCACTTCCAGTTCCTCGGCGATCAGCATCGGGATCGAGGTATAGACGCCCTGCCCCATCTCGACCTTCGGCATCACCAGCGTGACCTGCCCGGCGCGATCGATCCGCACGAAGGCGTTCGGCGCGAACAGGCCGGCCGGCGCCTGGTCGGGCGCGTCTCCGCCGATCACGGATGGGCGGCCCGATTCGCCGGCGGCCGGCACCGCGAAGCCGAGCAGCAGGCCGCCACCGGCAGCGGCGCCCAGCGTGAAGCCCGCCTGCAAGAAGCGCCGGCGCGAGATGCCGGCGCTGCTGTCGGCCGCCTGCTCCGTCTTGCCGGAGGCGCGGCCCGCTTCGATGATTCCCTCGGACATGGTCAGGCCTCCTGAGCGGCCAGCTTGATCGCCGCGCGAATCCGGTTGTAGGTGCCGCAGCGGCAGATGTTACCGGCCATCGCCGCGTCGATGTCCGCGTCGTTCGGATGCGGGTTGGAGGCGAGCAGCGAGGCCGCCGCCATCACCTGGCCCGACTGGCAATAGCCGCACTGGACCACGTCGATCTTGCGCCAGGCCGCCTGGACCTTGGCGCCGGCCGGCGTCATGCCGACCGCCTCGATGGTGATGATGTTGCGGCCGGCCACGGCCGCCACCGGCAGCACGCAGGAACGCACGGCCTCGCCGTCGAGGTGCACCGTGCAGGCGCCGCATTGGGCGATGCCGCAGCCGAACTTGGTGCCGGTCAGGCCGACCAGGTCGCGCAGGACCCACAGCAGCGGCATGTCGTCGGGCGCGTCGACGGTATGCGACACGCCATTGATATTGAGGGTGGTCATCGAAAGCTCCCGGTTTGTGGGGTTGATTGTGCTTGGAGCGTGGAGCGGGTAAATCAGGCGTCGCAGTCGATCGGGTCGCGCTGCGGCGCGTCATCGGGTAAGGCGGGCGAGGCGCGCGGCTGGGTCAGCGTCGACAGCGCATGCGTCTCGAGTTCGAGCAGCGGCGGCACCACCGCGCGCAGGTAGTCGATGAAGGTGCGGACCTTGGCCTCGAGATGGCGCCGCGACGGATACAGCGCATGGATGCCGTGCGAGCGCAGGCGCCAGGCCGGCAGCACGCGCACCAGCGAGCCGTCGCGCAGGCCGTCGAGCGCGGTCGACAACGGCAGCGGCCCGATGCCCATGCCCGAGCGCAGCGCATCGGCCATCGCGTCGGCCACGTTGACGACGAAGGGCCATTGCCGACGCGGCGTGAACGATTCGGAGGACGCCATGCCCTCGAGCTGCCAGCTTCCGGCCGAGGCATTGGGCACCATCAACTGCAGGCACACATGATCGTGCAGGTCGTCGACCGTTGCGGGCGCATCCGAGCGGCGCAGATAGGCGGGCGAGGCGCACAGCACGCTGTAGGTGGTGCCGATGCGCTCGGCGATCAGCGCCGAATCGTCGAGCTGGCTGGCGACCACCACCGCGAGGTCGTAACCCTCGTCGACCAGGTCGGGCATGCGCTGTGCGAGCGTGAGGTCGATCGTGACCTCGGGATAGGTCTCGCGATAACGCGCCAGTCGCGGCAGCAGATAGTGCCGCCCGAAGCCGGAACTCGCGTGGACCCGCAGGCGACCGCTGGGGCAGCGAGCCGCGCCGGAAGCTTCGGCCTCCGCATGATCGACCAGCTCGAGGATCTCGCGGCAGTGCGCGGCGTAGCGCTCACCCGCCTCGGTCACGGCGATGCGGCGCGTGGTGCGATTCAGCAATCGCACCCGCAGCTGGGTTTCGAGAGACGAGATGGCGCGTGAGACCTGCGGTGTCGCGACATGCGCGGCCTGGGCGGCCTTGGTGAAACTGCCTGTCTCGACGACCTTCACGAACAGGCGCATGTTCTCGAGCGTGGGCATTCGATGTCGCTCCGATCAAGCCTGCCGATGCCCTCGCACCGGCGATGTCGCAAGGGGCTGCGACTCGACCGCCAATCATCGCACAGAGATTGATGAATGGTTTTCATAAGGGCATGCCGAAAATGGTCGAGCGCTATATCCATAAAAATCGTTCGCCCTTGACTGGCGAGGATTAGGCAAAACCGTTGCGCGCGCATCGAAACTCGTCTGTTGAGCAGTATGCATCGAAGACATGGAATTTCGCCAGTCGCGCGTTCCTTAGTCTTGCTCACAAAAAGATTTTTCCGGCGAAATTCGCCGGCGGGCGCGCTTCGGCTCGATACGCGATGGCGCAGTCTCGTCTATATTTGTCTTACCGAAGCGCTATATCCCTCTATGCATATCCAATCCAGCGGGCTTGCAATGAGGAAATACCGGCGCGGCGGGTGGTGCAGTTGCAGCCTTGCCGTTTGATTGCCTGAGAGCTGAAGGCGCCGCGATTCCAGCGGCGCCGGTGGGACGGACACATCGCCCGATGTCGTCCGCGTGTTGCCAGCCGCATCTTTCCACTCAGAAACAAGGATCCATTCATGACTCCAGCCAGCCCGAGATATCGATCGAGATTCGCGACGGCGCTTTTCGATCTGCTCAACCCCATACCGTATGGCCTGTTCGTCGGTACGCTGATCTTCGACATCCTCTACGCCAACACCGCCAATGTGCTTTGGGCAAAGAGCGCGGCCTGGCTCGTCACCATCGGGCTCGTGATCGCGATCATTCCGCGCCTTCTCAACCTCGGCCATGTGTGGTTCGCCTCGCGCCAGGCGGTGCTGCCCGTCGAGCGCCTCGACTTCTGGCTGAACCTGGTCGGCATCGTCGCGGCGATCCTCAATGCCTTCGTGCACAGCCGCGACGCCTATGCGATCGTGCCCGAGAACGTGATCCTCTCGGTGATCACGGTCGCGCTGCTCGGCATCGCGCAGTTGATGCTCGCCGGCAACAAGTTCGTCGTGAAGGGAGGCAGCCATGAATAAGCCGGTTTGGGGAGGCATCCTCACGATCGCCGTCGCGATGCTGTTCAGTGCCTGCAGCGAGAAGGCGAAGTACGATCCCGAGCACCAGGCCGGCTCGAATCCGCCGCTGCCGAGCGCGCAGAACTTCATGGTGCCGCCGATGCAGGTGCCCGAAGGCGTGGGCTGGAAGGACGGGCAGACGCCCAAGGTGGCGGCGGGGCTGAAGATCGAGAAAATCGCCTCGGGCCTCAAGCATCCGCGACAGGTCTATGTGCTGCCGAACCAGGATGTGCTGGTGGTCGAGTCGAGCAGCCCGAAGACGGAGCCCGTCACCACGCCGAAACAGTTGATCGCCGGGATGGTGACGAGCCGCTCGGGCAAGGGCGCCAAGGGCGGCAACCGGGTCACGCTGCTGCGCAAGAAGGCGAACGGCAGCGGCGAATGGGATCAGTACGTGCTCATCGACAAGCTCAATTCGCCGTTCGGCGTGCAGTTGATCGGCGATACGCTCTATGTCGCCGATACCGATGCGCTGCTGAAATTCCCGTATGCGACGGGCGAGACCAGGATCAGCGCGCCTCCTGTCGAACTGGCCGACCTGCCCAGCACCATCAACCATCACTGGACCAAGTCGCTGCTGGCGAGCCCGGATGGCAAGAAGCTCTATGTCGGCGTCGGCTCGAACAGCAATGTCGGCGAGAACGGGCTCGATGTCGAATATCGGCGCGCGGTGATCCTGGAGGTCGACGTCGCGTCGGGCGCGAGCCGCATCTACGCATCCGGCGTGCGCAATCCGACCGGCCTGCAATGGGAGCCGAAGACCGGCAAGCTGTGGGCGATTGCGAACGAGCGCGACGAAATCGGCGCCGACCTGGTGCCGGATTACCTGACCTCGATCCAGGACGGCGGCTTCTACGGCTGGCCCTACAGCTATTACGGGCAGCACGTCGACTCGCGCGTGAAGCAGCAGCGCCCGGACCTGGTCGCGAAAGCGATCAGCCCCGACTACGCGATCGGCTCGCACGTCGCCCCGCTCGGCTTGTGGTTCTATACCGGCAACAACCTGCCGGCCGAGTATCGTGGCGGCGCCTTCATCGGCGAGCACGGCAGTTGGGATCGCTCGCCGCTGAGCGGTTACGCGGTCGTCTACGTGCCCTTCGAGAACGGCAAGCCGAGCGGCGCGCCGAAGCCGGTGGTAACGGGCTTCGCGTCCGACGACGAAAAGCAGTTGTACGGCGCGCCGGTGGGCGTCACGCAGGATGGCGACGGCGGCTTGATCATCGCCGACGATGTCGGCGACGCGGTCTGGCGTGTGACGCGAGCAGGCAATTGAGGGATTGAGCGCTGGCACGATGCGATGGCGCGCGAGCAGTTGCGCGGCCATCGCATCCTTGCTGGCGAGTCGATCGAATCGTAACCGCGGTCAGGATCCCGGCCGATGCGAGTTGGCGAAGTCGACGATATGCCGAGCCACGCCCGACGGATCGTCCTCCATCAGGAAATGCCCGCAAGCGTCGAGCACGTTCAGCACCGCGCCCGGAATATCCGATTGCAGGCGATAGGCGTAGTCGAGTGGCTGCCATTCGTCCTGCGCGCCCCACAGGATCTGCACGGGCAAGGCGAGCTTCGGCAGCCGTTCGCCGAAATCCGCCGTGTAGCGGGAGTCGTAGTGAGCGACCTGGTTGCGATAGAACCCGCTCTGGCCGATCACGCCGCTGATCGGCTTCAGGTAGCACGCCAGCAATTCACCCGTCATGCGCGACTTGTCGTGCACTGCCATCTTCAATTGCCGTGTCATCAGCTCGCGATGACGCTCGGCATCGACTCGCGCGAAACGCTGGTAATCATCGCGGAACTCGCGCCAGGGCGGCGACGGCCAGGAATCGTAGCCCGGCGCATCGGCGATCGTCAGGGAGCGTAAGCGCTCGCCGGCGTTCATCGCATACAGCAGCGCGGCGACACCGCCGATATCGTGACCGACGAGATGCACCGCGTCGAGCGACCAATGCTCGAGCAGGCGCTGGAGCAAGCGTGCCTGCTCGGCCACCGACGTGTCCGCGTCGACCGGACATTCGGATTCACCGAAGCCAAGCAGGTCGAACCAGTGGACGCTGAACCCCGCCTCGCGACAGGCGGGAATCACGTTGCGCCAGACGATCGAATGCGCGGGCGTGCCATGGACCAGCACCAGGGGCGGCCCTTCGCCGACATGGCCGGTGGCAATTCGACGGCCGTCGATCAGGACATCGGCGCGGGCCAGGTTCCAGGGGGATGTCATCGTGGATCTCCTTGATTGGCAACTGTCGATCCAGTCTATGGAGGCCCTGCAAATGACGCCAATGACATCTACTATGAATAAATCGCAACTTTTGTCATGGATCCGTCGAGATGAGTGCTCCGAACCAGCGTCTGTCGATCGATACGCTACGGACCTTGCGCACGGTGGTGGATACCGGCAGCGCGACGGCCGCCGCGGATCGCCTGAACCTGAGCCAATCCGCCGTGAGCTGGAAGATCAAGCGCCTCGAGGCGCAGCTCGGCAGGACGCTGCTGCGCAGGGACGGGCGCCGGCTGGTCGCGACGGCCGATGGCGAGGCGCTGCTTGCCCACGCTCGCCGCATTCTCGACGCACATGACGATGCGCTCGCCTATTTCGCGCCGTCGAGGCTGAAGGGGCGTGTTCGTCTTGGTGTGCCGGAGCAGGTCGGGCTGGATCGGATCGCTCCCTTGCTCGCGGAGTTTTCGCGCCGACATCCGCGTACCACGGTGCAGCTCAGCGTGATGCAGAGCCCGGCGCTACGGGACGCGCTGGCGCAGGACACGCTCGATCTTGCCGTGCACCAGGATTATCTCGATCGCATCACCAGCGCTGATACGCCGCTTTGGCGGGAGTCGCTGCATTGGTGCACCTCGGCGGCCACACCGTTGGCAGTCGCCAAGTCGATTCCGCTGGTGACGTTCGGCACGGGATGCCATTACGGCTGGTTGGCCCAGGCGACCTTGCGCGAGGCCGGCATGGATCATCGCATCGTGGCGGAAACGCCATCGCTTGCCGGCATACAGAGCGCGATCGGATCGGGGCTCGGTTTCGGGATCCTGAACGACCGGGCGATCAGCAACGATGTGATGACGGCAGCTGAACTGGAGCGTCGCTTTCCGCTGCCGGACGTCGTCCACGCATTGAGATACGGGAAACGGGCGCGCGATGCCGCATTACGAGCACTGCACGAAGCGCTGCAGGGGATGTTGGGAAGTATTGCCGCTTGATTTTCTGGCGGCTGAAAAGACAAAACCCCCGCTGCCTTTTGGGCAACGGGGGTTGTCATGAAGGGAAGCCTGACGATTACCTACTTTCACACGGGCAATCCGCACTATCATCGGCGTGGAGTCGTTTCACGGTCCTG
>NZ_VWWK01000144.1:0-17764 GCF_011753035.1 Burkholderia sp. Ax-1720
AATCTCGAAGCGCGCCTGCGGCACCTGCCGGCGGAAGTCGCGGATCAGCTCGGGCAAGGCGCTGGCGGCGAAGGTCGGCAGGCAGGCCAGGCGCACCGTGCCGGCGGTGCCGTCGCCGAGCGCGCGCAGGGCGGCGCGGGCGCGCGACAGGCGCGACATCACGGTGCCGATCGGCACGTCGAGCAGCTCGGCCACCTCGCGGTAGCTGAAGCCCTCCACGGCCACCAGCAGCAGCAGGCTGCGCTGCTCGGCCGTCAGCTTGGCGAAGGCGTCGAGCATCGAGCGCGCCTCCACCTGGTCCTCGGCCGAGGGCCATTGCGGCTCGTCGTCCTCGCCCAGGCGCCCCAGCAGCCAGGCATAGCGCTTGGCGCTGCGGCGCGAGTCGAGGAACTGGCGGTACAGGATCGTGAACAGCCAGCTGCGCAGCGCGTGTTCGTCGCGGCGGTCCGCCCAGTGGATCAGCGCGCGCTCCAGCGTGGTCTGCACCAGGTCGTCGGCCGCGTGGACGTCGCGGGTCAGCCACAGCGCGAAGCGCCGCAGTCGCGGCAGCAGTTCGCGCAGGGAGTCGTCGAGATCGGCAGAAGGCATGGTGGGCCGCCGGGTGGCGCGCATGGATACCGACGTGAGACGCCGGCCGCTCGACTTTATTCCATTTCGGGGGGGACGGTGGTTGGCGTCATCGGGATCTGGTACGAGGAAATCCATGCGGGCCGTGGAATAAAATCGCGCGTCGTTCGTCTCATACGCGTCCCCCAAACGATTCAAGGTCAGGAGCAGTCCATGACGCATCCTCCCCCCAATTCCCCGCGCGGCGGCGGCGCCTGGCGCTGGGCGCTGATCGGCGGCACCGTGGTGGTGGCCGTCGCCGCGTTCGGCTACACCGGCGGCTGGCTCGCGCCGCACCGCCTCACGCCGGCGCGCATCGTCGACGCCTTGCAGGCCAACGGCGGCCTGCACGCGGGCTTCCGCCGCAATCACGCGAAAGGCATCTGCGTGACCGGCTACTTCGAGAGCAACGGCGACGGCGCGGCCTGGTCCAGCGCGCCCTTCTTCGGCGCGGCGACGCGCACGCCGGTGGTCGGCCGCTTCGCGGTGCCGGGCGGCAACCCCTACGCGCCCGATACCAGCGTGCCGATCCGCAGCCTCGCGCTGCGCCTCACCGCGCCCGACGGCGCGCAATGGCGCACCGGCATGAACGCGATGCCGGTGTTCCCGGTGGCCACGCCCGCGGCCTTCTACGCGCAGACCGTGGCTACCCGCCCCGATCCCGCCACCGGCAAGCCCGATCCGAAGAAGGTCGCGGCCTTCTTCGCGACGCATCCGGAGACGGCCGCGTTCCGTGCCTGGGTGAAGACGGCCAAGCCGAGCGCCAGCTTCGCCACCGAGAGCTACTACAGCATCAACGCCTTCTACTTCGTCGATCCGCAGGGCATGAAGCACGCGGTGCGCTGGCGCGTGGTGCCCGAGCAGACCGACGGCGGCGTGGCGAGCGGCCCGAACGTGCTGGACCCGGATCTCGAGGAACGGCTCGGCAAGGGCCCGCAGCGCTGGCACTGGCTGGTGACCTTCGCCAACCCCGACGATCCCGTCGACGACGCCACCCGGCAATGGCCGGCCGATCGCAAGACGATCGACATCGGCACCCTGGTGCTGGACCGCGCCGAGCAGCAGGACAGCGGGCCGTGCCGCGACATCAACTATGATCCGACGGTGCTGCCGACCGGCATCGAGGCCTCCGCCGATCCGCTGCTGGCGGCGCGCTCGGCCGCCTATGCCGATTCCTATCGCCGGCGCACCAGCGAGGAAGCCGAGGTGCCCGGTTATGCCCGGGGCGGCGCGCCCAATCAACCTGCCCCGGAGGCCCGATGATGAAGACCGGATTCAATCCGCTTGCGAGACTGCTGCATTGGCTGATGGCCGCGATGATCCTCGCCATGCTGTTCATCGGGGTGGGAATGGTCAGCTCGGTTTCGGCGCGCCATGCGGTGCTGATCGCGATCCACAAGCCGCTCGGCATCGCCATCCTGGTGCTGGTGATCGTGCGGCTGGTGGTGCGCTTCAGCAAGCGCCCGCCGGCGTTGCCGGAGGACCTGCCGGGTTGGCAGCGCGCGGCCGCGCATCTGTCGCATTGGCTGCTCTACGCGCTGATGATCGCGATGCCGCTGATCGGCTGGGCGATGCTGTCGGCGGGCGGGTATCCCGTGATGCTCGGCGGCGGCGTGCAATTGCCGGCGCTGATGGGCGCCGATCCGATCGCCTTCGCCTGGCTGCGCAACGCGCATGAGCTGCTGGCCTTCGTGCTGTTCGCGACGGTGGTGCTGCACCTGGCGGCTGCGCTGTTCCATGGCTTGATTCGCCGTGACGGCGTGCTAGGGAGCATGGCGCGCGGGCGTTGAGTTCAAGCGCTTGGTGGTGCATGTGAAATTACGCCCGCTTTTGCGGGCGTAATTATTTGGTCGGCGTCGCGACCAGCCGAGAAATCACGGTGACGATCATCGCTGAAACGATCAGTGAAATCGTGAGCAGGAACAGGATCAATACGTTGTCCTGCGATTCGCAATTGGTGGCGCCGGTCAGGCGAAACAGCCAGTCGAAGAAGCGACGCACCGAGGCGTCGTCGTACACGGGCGCGAGCCGCGGCGAGTTGTAGAGCCAGCGGCTGGCCGCGAGCGACAGCGCGAGCGTCGCGAGAACCTGCGCGAGAGAGGTCAGCAAGCGCTTCATGGGCGAGCCTGCGATTGGACATGGGCGGAATGGCTAGTCGGTCTGACAGGGATGTTCCGCGCCGCGTTCCGTTCGAATCGGCCAGATTTGTGCCGGATTGGTTCGTGGATGCGCGGTTGATTCCTGGAGAGAAAAAACCACGCGATTCATTCACGATTGCTCGCCGGTATTTGGCAATGCGAGCAAGGCGTCGACCAGTTCGGTGAGCGCCTGATGCGCGCCTTCCACACCTTTGTCCTGGATCCGATGTTCCAGGTCGGCGCATTGCCTGGCCAGCTCGCGCCGGCGAAACACGCCCAGCGCGCCCTTGAGCGAATGCAGCTCGGCGAGCAAGGCCGGCGCGTCGTTGCGCGAGGCGGCATCGCGCAGTACCTCGATCGACCTCGCGCAGGCACGGCTGAACGCCTCGACGAGCTCGGGCGACATCGGCTGCGCACCGAGCGGCGCATCGTCGTGCGGGCCATCCTTCGGACTCGATGCGCCCTGCCCGCTGATTTCGCCCAGGATGCGCGCCAGCCCGCTCAGCGACAGCGGCTTGGTGGCCACCTCGCGAATACCCAGCGCGGCGCAGCGGCGGCGCTCGTCGAGCGTCGCGTCGGCCGTCACCGCCACGATCGGCGTGCCCGGCCAGCGCTCGCGCACGATGCTGGCCAGCACGTAACCATCCATGCGCGGCATGTTCAGGTCGGTCAGTATCACGTCGAAGCGCATGTCCGACAGGGCCGCCAGCGCCTCGATGCCGTCGGCCACGAGGCGCGCCTGGCAGCCCAGCAAGGCGAGCTGCTCGGCGAACAGCTTCTGGTTGACCTCGTTGTCCTCGGCGACCAGCACCTGCAGGCCGAGTTGCCGGGCGGGCGTGCTTGCCGCCGCGGCCGTCGCCGCGGGCGCGGTGCCGGTTGCCGGCATGAGATCCGGCGTGATCAGCGGCGTGCCCTTCACGACATGTTCGAGCGCCGCGCGCAGGCCGAGCGGCGAATGGCAGGACACCGTCAGCACGCGGCCGATCCGCATCGGCTGCAAGGGGCCGTCCGCGCTGCAGTTGATCACCGCCTCGCAATCCTCGACCAGGCGGTTCTCGCTGGCCGCCGACCAGTTGTCGCGCTCGCCGCAGATCACCAGCACACGGCCGCTCGCGTCGTCGATCCGGTCGGGATGGCGAGCTGTCTGGAGCGTGGCGCCCCAGGAGGCGATCAGGCTCGCGGTGCCCTCGTGCCGGTCGTCCTCGGCCGCGAGCAGGATCACGGGCGCGCCTTCCAGCGTGGCGGCGTCCTGAACCAGCGGCATGCCGGCCGGATCCTCGCGATCGAGCGGCACGCGCACGGTGAAGCGGCTGCCCTGCCCCGGTTCGCTTTGCACGTCGATCGTGCCGCCCATCTGCGTGACCAGCCGCTGGCAGAGCGCGAGGCCCAGGCCGGTGCCGCCGAAGCGTCGCGAGATCGAGGAATCGGCCTGCATGAAGGCATTGAACAGCGTCGAGAGATGTGCCGCCTCGATGCCGATGCCGGTATCGGCCACCTCGATCACCAGCATGCCGCCTCGCGCGCACGGCAGCCGCTCGACATCCAGCGCGAGCGTGACCTTGCCCTGCTCGGTGAACTTGATCGCGTTCGACAGCAGGTTGTTGACCACCTGCGCGAGCCGGCCAGGATCGCCGCGCATGGGTTGGTCGATCGCGGCGCGGAACTGGCCGACCAGGGCGATGCGCTTGAGATGCGCGGCCGGCGCGAACATCGCGAGCGAGCGCGTGATGGTGTCGACGAGGCGGAAATGCATGTGCTCGAGCCGCATCTCGCCGGCCTCGATCTTGGAGAAGTCGAGCACGTCCTGGATGATCGCGAGCAGGCCGTTCGAGGAGGCGCGGATGGTGTCGAGCCGGTCGCGCTGCAAGGGATTCAGCGCGGAATGGCCGAGCAGCTCGAGGTTGCCGAGGATGGCATTGAGCGGCGTGCGGATCTCGTGGCTCATCGCGGCCAGGAAGGCGGACTTCGCGGCGTTCGCCTGGTCGGCGGCGAGCTTGGCGTGACGAAGCTGGTGTTGCAGCGCCTGGCTGGCCGTCATGTCGACGAAGGCCGTGACCAGTACGTCCTTGCCCAGGTAGCGGCCCAGCGCGAAGCGCGCCTGCAGGGCGAGGTCCTTGCCGTCGCGCGTGCGCAGCAAGACGTCTTCCTGGAATACTTCGTCATGCGAATCGTGCCGTGCGGAGGCGAAGCGCGCATGAAGCCGCTTCAGCTCGTCGATCAGGCGCGGCATGCCGCCTTCCACCAGTTCGGCCAGCGCGACCAGCGAGGAGCCGCCATAGAGCAGCTCGCCGTTGCCCGTGGAGACCAGGCCGATGCCGACCGGCACCGTCTCGATCATGGTGCGGCTCAGGCGCTCGCTGTCGAACACCTGTTCCGAGCGCGCGTACATCGGCTGGAACACGCGGCGGTTGAGCTGGGACAGCAGCAGCCAGACGAACACGAAGCCCGCCAGGGCGATTGCCGTGGCCGCCAGCGCCTTGCCCGCGATCGCCCTGGCGACGTCGCGCCACGAATAGGTGTAGACGAGCGAGAAGCCGGTGTCGCCGAGCGGCGTGCCGAGCACGAAGTTGCCGTCGCCGCGGTATTCGGCGAGACGTTCGCCGCTGGTGTGCCGGAGGCGGCTCCATCGGGAGATCGCGTCGGCCGCCTGCGCTTCGGCGTGCTCGCCCGCCGACAGCGCGACGATGCGGCCGTCGCTGCCGACGAGCGCGAAGCTGCCGTCGTGGGCGCCGTCGGCGATCGGCCAGAGCAGGTCGGCCGGATCCACCTCGTTGACCAGCACGGCCTTGACCTGCCCATGGGACAGCACCGGCGAGGCCAGTTGCAGCACCTTGCGGCCGTTCGGCAGCGGATAGAGGCGCGGCACCCACCAGGCCTTGGGCGCGAGCGCCAGCAGGTGGCTGGGCGCGTCGAAGGCGAGGCTGCCGGCGCCCTCGGTGAGTTCGCGCACGAAGGTCGCCCGGCCGGCGTCGGTGGCGAGCGCCTCGGGATGCTCGACGCTGGTGGCCGGCACGATCGCCACCACGGTGCGGCTCACGTTGAAGATGATCTGCGTGGGCGGACGCGCCAGCACCCTGGCGGTGGCGGCGCTGGCACGGCCGATCTGCGTCGAGAACGAGAAGGCGCGCTGCAGGGTGGCGTCGCTGAGCGTGACTTGCGGTGCGCCGGCGATCAGCATCTCGGTGGGCTCGGACGAGAAGGGCCGCCAGCGCAGCAGGTTGCCGTTGGCGCGGAACCGGGCGACCTGCTCGGGCGGCACCGCGGGGGCGTCGTTGGCGGCCATCTCGGCGCGCGCCAGGCCGCCCAGGAAGGCCTGCTCGACCGCGCCGAAGCGGCCGAGCACCAGGCGATAGGCGCCGGTGAAGGCCTGGCGCTGGTCCGCCAGGTGCGCGTCGACCAGGTAGACGAGCTCCGAGACCAGCGCGAATACCATCACCACGGCCGCGGCGCAGCGCCCGCCGACCACCAGCAGGCGGTGGTAGCGGCGCAGATCGTCGAGGGTCTTGCGGAGGATGGGCATGGCGGGTTCGTGGTGCGTTGCGATAGGGATTCGGGGCCGGGTGCGGTGCCGACAGTCGCGACGGTACACCAGCTTGGCGCCATGGTGGGCCGGTTACACTATCGCACTCCAAACAAATTACGAGCCGCCGGCTTGAAGGCCGTCATCCAAGATGAAGATCCGCGTGATCCTGTCGGACGATCACCCGACCGTGCTGTCCGGCGTGCGGCATGAGCTGGCGCGCGTGCCGACCGTCGAGATCGTGGGTTCGGCGCTGGGCGCTGATGAACTGCTTGCGCTGCTGGAGCGCAGCCACTGCGATGTGCTGATCACCGACTACGCGATGCCGGGCGGCGCGGCGGTCGACGGCTTGCCGCTGCTGCGGCAACTGCGCCGCGGCTGGCCGGCGATGAAGGTGGTGGTGCTGACCACCATCGATAATCCGGCGCTGCTCAAGGAAATCGCCAAGACGGGCGTGCAGGGGCTGCTCAGCAAGATCGACGAGGTGGACCATCTGATCGCCGCCACGCATGCGGTGTATGCCGGCGCGAATTACCAGTCGCCGAGCGTGCGCGAGAAGCTGGCGGTGCAGGCGTCCTCGGCGAGGGCGGTGGAGGCGATGACGACGAAGGAGGCCGAGGTGATTCGGCTTTACGTGTCGGGCCTGTCGATCAGCGAGATTGCGGCGCAGCTCAATCGCGCGAAACAGACGGTGAGCGCGCAGAAGGGCAGCGCGATGCGCAAGCTCGGTATCGAGCGCGACGCGGACCTGTTCCAGTACGCCTACGAGACAGGCCTGGTGGCTGCGGGACCGAAGGACGCAGGCTGACGAGTTCGTTGCGCGTCAGACAGATGGATTCGATGTTTCCCCGTTATTGCTCGCCAAAATAGGACTTTTCTCATGTTTCTCAGGAGAAAATTTGACGAGTCAGATGCCTGCGCCGATGGGCCGCCGCTACAGTCGATTGCCTATCGACACGCCTGCGCGGAGGGACCTCGTCATGTTTGCCAATACCACCTTCAATGTACTGATCGCGGATGATCATCCGCTCGTGGTGACCGGTGTGGAATCGGCGCTGCGCGATTTGCGTTCGCTGAGGATCGTCGGGACGGCGGGGAATTCCACGCAGATCGTCGAGCGGCTGGGGCGGGAGGCTTGTGATCTGTTGATCACGGATTTCGTGATGCCGGATGGGAGGTATAACGATGGGCTCACGATGCTGACTTATATCCGCTCGCATTTTCCGGATCTGCCGGTGATTGTGTTTACGGCGGTGGATGGGATTGCGTTGACGGGGGAGCTGACTCGGCTGGGCGTGAAGGCGATCGTCAACAAGGCGGATGATGTGGGGCATCTGATCTCGGCGATCTATGCGGTGCATGCGGGGAGTGAGTATCTGTCGCCTAGTGTGAGTCGGGCGAATCCCAGGCTCCGGGGGACGGCCATTCTTGCTACGTTGAAAGCCGAGTTCTCTACGCTAGAAGAGTTCGAGCGGGAATTCCCTTCGCTGTGCTTCGCTCTCGCTACGGGCGTGGGCAAGACGCGCTTGATGGGAGCGTTTATCGCCTATCTCCATCTGGCGCATGATGGCTTCGTCAAAGAACCGGCTGTCGTCACCCAGCGCAACTTCGACGCCAAGGCGCACACGCCAGAGGAAATCGAGAAGACCAAGCTGGAAGACGGCGTGCGCCTGCACGAAACCACCAAGGTCGAGTTGTTGACCTACGCTCGGGAAAACGGCGTCAAGGTGGTGAAGCCCTTCATGCTCGTGATTGCGCGTGATACCACGCACGCGGGGCAACTTTTGGCACTTCTGGAGTCAGAAGCCTTCTACGAGGGGCGCTACCAGGGAAAGGTGATTCAGGTCGACTCTAGCCGCACCGGCGCGGAAGAGGAAGAAATGATCACCCGCCTGCTCGCGGTGGAAAGCGTGGATGAGCCGACCGAGATCGTGATTCACGTCAACATGCTCAAAGAAGGCTGGGACGTGACCAACCTCTACACCATCGTTCCGCTGCGCGCCGCTAATGCGCGCACGCTGATCGAGCAGTCCATCGGTCGCGGCCTGCGTCTGCCCTACGGCAAGCGCACCGGCGTCGCGTCTGTGGATCGCTTGAACATCGTCGCGCACGACAAATTCCAGGAGATCATCGACGAGGCGAACCGAGGCGATTCTCCGATTCGCCTAAAGCAAGTCATCCTGGATGCGCCGAGCGCAGACGACAAGAAGGTCAGTGTGCAGGTGGGATCGGGGGCAATGACTCGCCTTGGTCTGACGGATACGCCCGTGGTGACGGTGGCTCCGGCTGGCAATGGTGCTACCGCTGGTACAGCGCCAGCGGCCCCAGCACCGGCACCGGTCTTCACCACGGACGTTGAGAAGCAGGCCGCGCGCGTCGTCATGGATGTCATCGGCAAGCTCGAGGCCAAGCGCGACCTTGTTCCAACCAGTAGTGCATTGCTGAAGCCCGAGGTACAGAAGGAAATCCTGGCCGAGGTGGCCGAGCGCCTGAAGCCGATGCAAGGCAACTTGCTGGCAGGCGTTGATGAGGGAGGGCCTGCACTCGATCTATCGGCAGTGGTGGCGAAGACCACGGAGATCGTGGTTCAGCAGACCATCGACATTCCCCGTATCGCAGTGGTGCCGACCGGGGAGGTCACGACGGGCTTTCATCCGTTCAAGCTCGACGTGAGCCAGCTTCACCTTCAGCCCGGCGAGCGCGAGATCGTCATCCACAACCTGCGCACCAATGAACAGGACACGCTGGCCGCCGAGATCGGCCTGAAAGAGCAGCGGCCGGAGGACTATGTGGTTCACGCGCTGGTGGACTTCGATGACATCGACTACTTCACCCACGCAGACCTGCTATACGACCTTGCGAGCCAGATGGTGCAGCACTTGCAGGGGTATCTCTCCGAAGATGAGGCCCGCAGTGTGCTGGACCGAGATCGCCGCCTGATCGCGCGCGAGATTCACGCCCAGATGATGGCGCATTTCTGGGAAGAAGCGACCGAGTATGAAGTGCAGGTCAGCCGTGGCTTCACTGAGCTGAAGCCGTGCAACTACACGGCCACGGCAGGTCAGACGGCGCAGCACTTCCGGGAAACAGTCACCGAGACAAGCCGCATCAAGCAGATGCTGTTCGGCGGGTTTGCTCGGTGCCTGTACCCCCTCCAGAAATTCGACTCGGATACCGAGCGCCGCTTTGCAATCATTCTGGAGCGTGATGCTTCGAAGTGGTTCAAGCCTGCCAAGGGGCAGTTCCAGATCTACTACAAGCTGGGCACCGAACAGCCGGAGTACATCCCCGACTTCGTTGCCGAAACGGACTCGACGATTTTTATGGTGGAGACCAAGGCGCGAACCGACATCAATACCCAAGAGGTGCAAGCGAAAGCCGCTGCGGCAGCTCGCTGGTGCAAGCACGCCTCAGACCACGCAGCGGGGGTCGGCACAAAGCCCTGGAAGTACCTGCTAGTCCCGCACGATGAGATCACGGAATCGAAGCGGCTTTCGGACTTCCTGCGCTTCGAGGTGAAGTGAGATGGCTATGCAACCCTTTTCAATCACGCTCTTCGCGACCACTGGTGATCCAGAGGGGATACGTCATGTTGACAAGTCCAATTGGTCGGGTTACGGCGTCGTGTTCACGAAGGAGTTGGCCGGTGTCCTGAAGCAGGAACCTGGCATTTCTCAGGCGGGCATCTACATTCTTGCGGGCAATGCCGCAGAGGAAACGATTTATATCGGAGAGGCCGACCCGGTAGGTGAGCGGCTCAAGAACCACGTTGCCAACAAAGAGGGATGGGTGTGGGGCGTCTACTTCTTTGATCGGAACCACAAGATCGGCAAGACTGAGGTGCAGTACCTTGAGTCTGCCCTTGTCGCGCTGGCCAAGAAGTATGATCGTGCGATCCTGCTGAACAAGAACAATCCAACCGAGCCCACGATGGCCCCTGCCGCCAAGGCAACGGCACAAGCCTTTCTGGCGGATATGTTGTTGATCCTGCCGATGCTCGGCATCAATGCGTTCACGCCATCGAAGATTGAAGATGTGTCGGATCAGGTGCAGCCGATTGGGTCGGACAGCGACAAGTTCGACACGATTGTCGTGCCTGCTCGGGATGAGGGCTTCAAGGACACCTTCCTCGACAAGAACTGCTGGTACGCCGTCCGGATCAATGCAAAGCACATCTCCAAGCTGAGGTACATCGCGGCGTATCAGGTGGCCCCCATCGGAGCGATCACGCACATTGCCGAGATCGAGTCGATTGTTCCCTACAACGACACGGGCAAGTACAAGATCAACTTCAAGGAGGCAGCAACTGCGATTGTTCCGATTCCTCGTCCAGAAGTCACCGACGTGAATATGCAGTCTTCACGCTACGCGCTTCGGGACAAACTACTCGCAGCAAAGAATCTGGATGAAGTTTGGGCCTGACCGGCTCGCCGGTTACTGCAGTGCGGTGGTTTCGGCTTCACGTCGCGCGACCAGCCTCGGCAGTACCTTGCCGCCGCCATAGACCCAACGGCGCAGTTCCTGCGCCGCGATCACCCAGTCACGCTGGTTGATCCGTCGCCGTAGCGTTGATGTCTGCAGTCGCCCCGCCCCAAGGTGAACGTGAAGTCTACGATGGCCGCGAGCCGCTCCTCCGGCTCGGTGGCCAATACCGGGCAATAGCGCAGTGCGGCGGTGAGCGCCGTCTGCAGGTCATGGGCCAGATAGACTTCGGCTTCAGCCTCGCTGATCGGCGGATGTGTGGCATCGCAGAGATGGCCGAAGCCAATCGTCCAATACCCTGCTGGGCAGATGTACGGGGGCGCACGGCCGGGATCGGCCTTCGGCACGCGGTGGAACGGGACCGAGTGATTCGAGGTGTTGAAGGCGTAGGGTGACCACCAGAGAAAAAGGAGAACAGAGAGGCGTCAGCGGGAGTGGAAACGCCGAGTTCGCAGGAGTGGCGCTCGCGAGGCCATGCCCGAAAACCGCGCCGACACTTGGGGGGAGCGGGCGAAAAAAAACCAACCGAGAACGGTTGGTTTTTGAATGGTGCTGGCGAATCAGGGATTCAAACCCCGGACCGGCAGATTATGACTCCGCGGCTGTCTATCATAAAACATGGCGCGCGACAGGTAGGTTAGTTGCACCAACTTCGGCGTCCAGGGGCCTGTCCGTAATTTTGTGTTCGAGGCATATTCTTGTCCCAAGGAGAACATATGCCTCGCAAACCGAAAGCCACGCCGGCCGAGTTGCCAGCGATTCCCGCTGAGCTGCTGGAGCAGTTCGGCAATGGCCCGATGACGGCCGATGCCATCAATGCTGCCACACTGGCACTCAAGAAAGCGCTGATCGAGCGCGCGCTGGGTGGTGAAATGAATCACCATCTAGGCTACTCGTCGGGCGCGGCCAAGCCAGCTGAGGTGAGCAATCAACGCAATGGCAAGAGCACCAAGACGGTCCTGACCGAAGACGGCCCGATCCGTATCGAGGTGCCTCGCGATCGCGACGGCAGTTTCCAGCGGCTGCTCATTCCCAAGCACGAACGCCGCTTCACCGGCTTCGACGACAAGATCGTGGCGATGTACGCACGCGGCATGACCGTGCGGGAAATCCAGGCTTTTCTGCTGGAGCAGTACGGCACCGAGGTGTCGCCGGACTTCATCAGCTCCGTCACCGATGAAGTCATGGCCGAGGTCACGGCCTGGCAGGCCCGGCCGCTTGAATTGATGTATCCGGTCGTCTTCTTCGATGCCTTGCGGGTCAAGATCCGGGAAAACGCCGTCGTAAAAAACAAGGCCATCTATCTGGCGCTGGGCGTGTTGCCCGATGGAACGCGCGACATTCTAGGGCTCTGGATCGAAGGTACCGAAGGCGCGAAGTTCTGGATGAAGGTCTTCAATGATCTGAAAACGCGTGGTGTGAACGACATCCTGATCGCCGTCACCGATGGACTGAAAGGGATGCCCGAGGCGCTGGCAGCCGTATTTCCGGCCACGACGCTGCAGACCTGCATCGTGCATCTGATGCGCAACAGTCTGGATTACGCGAGCTGGAAAGACCGTCGAGGGCTGGCCGCGGCCATCCGGCCGATCTACACGGCGGCGAGCGCGGAAGCGGCCCAGGCCGAATTTGATGCGTTTGACGATGGCGAATGGGGGCGGCGTTTCCCAACCGTCAGTGCCTCGTGGCGCAGCGCCTGGGATCGCGTGATCCCGTTCTTCGCGTTTCCCCCGGCGATTCGCAAGATCATCTACACGACCAATTCGATTGAGAATATCAACGGGCGGTTGCGCAAGATCATCAAGACGCGAGGTCACTTTCCCAGTGACGAAGCGGCCACGAAGCTGATCTGGCTGGCCTTGCGTAACATTACGGCTGACTGGGGACGCGCCGCGCATGATTGGAAGGCAGCAATGAACCAGTTTGCCATCCTCTACGAAGAGCGTTTTGCCCGGCCATCCGTGTGATGCTCAACCCGCTTCGAACACGAAAATTCTGACAGCCCCGCGTCCAGTCGCAAAACTGTGGCGCCAGTCGCACTTACTCTGGCGCCCTACGGCTACAACACCCCTCAAACATCAATATTCCCCGCCCGCAACGCATTACTCTCAATGAAAGCCCGACGCGGCTCCACCTCATCCCCCATCAGCGTCGTAAAGATCCCATCCGCAGCAATCGCATCCTCGATCTGCACACGCAACAAGCGCCGCACATTCGGATCCATGGTCGTCTCCCAAAGCTGCTCGGGGTTCATCTCCCCCAGCCCCTTATACCGCTGCTTGGAGACATTGCGTTCCGCATCGGCCATCAGCCACTGCATCGCCCCCTTGAAATCCTTCACCGCCTGCGAGCGCTCGCCACGCTTGATAAGCGCCCCTTCCCCGATCAAATCCTTGAACGTGTCAGCGGTGCTAACCAGCTGCTTGTAATCGGCGGTGAGCAAAAACTCCTCATCGATCACCGAAACCCGCACATTCCCGTGATGCGGCCGCTCGATCCGCAGCGACCAGTGCTCGCGAATCTCGTCATAAGTCGGGATCACGCGCACTTCATTCTTCATCGCGTCGCTTTCCAGCATCGCCGCCTGCAGCGCGCTTGCCGACTTCAGCGCCGCGTCCTCGCCGGCCAGATCAATCGCCACGCCATCCATCACCGCCTCGAGCGCCGCCGGGTCATACAAGCGCCCCAAGCGCCCCACCACCGCCCGCGACAGCAAATACGACCGAGCCAGCGCCCCGAGCGCCTCACCCGAGATCGCATCCGCGCCGCTACCCGGCTGCAGCTCCGAGCCCTGCAGCGCCAGCCGCAGCATATGCGCGTTCAGCTCGCTCTCGTCCTTCAGATACCGCTCGTCCTTCCCGGCCTTGATCTTGAACAGCGGCGGCTGCGCGATATACACATAGCCGCGCTCGATCATCTCCGGCATCTGGCGATAGAGGAACGTGAGCAGCAGCGTCCGGATGTGCGCGCCATCCACGTCCGCGTCGGTCATGATGATGATGCGGTGATAGCGCAGCTTCTCTAGGTTGTAGTCTTCCTTGCCGATCCCGCAACCCAGCGCCGTCACCAGCGTGACGATCTGCTCCGACGACAGCAGCTTGTCATACCGCGCCTTCTCGACGTTCAGCACCTTGCCGCGCAGCGGCAGGATCGCCTGGAACTTCCGATCCCGGCCCTGCTTGGCCGACCCGCCTGCCGAGTCACCCTCGACGATGTAGATCTCGCATTTGGCCGGATCCTTCTCCTGGCAGTCCGCCAGCTTGCCCGGCAGGCCAACCCCATCCAGCACGCCCTTGCGTCGCGTCATCTCGCGCGCCTTGCGGGCCGCATCGCGCGCCCGAGCCGCCTCGACGATCTTGCTGCAGATGATCTTGGCGTCGTTCGGCGTCTCGAGCAGGAACTCCTCCAGCGCCTTCGCCACCACTTCCTCGACCGGTGCCCGCACTTCCGAAGACACCAGCTTGTCCTTGGTCTGCGAGCTGAACTTCGGTTCCGGCACCTTCACCGACAACACGCAGGAAAGCCCTTCGCGCATATCGTCGCCCGAGGTTTCCACCTTGGCCTTCTTGGCGATTTCGTTGTCGACGATGTACTTGTTGATCACGCGCGTCATCGCCGCGCGCAAGCCCGTGAGGTGGGTGCCGCCGTCCCGCTGCGGAATATTGTTGGTGAAACACAGCACGTTCTCGTTGTAGCTGTCGTTCCACTGCATGGCTACTTCCACGCCCACGCCATCCTTCTCGCCGATGATGTGGAAGATCGTCGGGTGCAGCACGCTCTTGGTCTTGTTGATGTACTCGACGAAGCCCTTCACGCCGCCCACGAAGGCGAAATCGTCTTCCTTGCCCGAGCGCTGGTCGGTCAGGCGGATCCGCACGCCGTTATTCAGGAACGACAGTTCGCGAATCCGCTTGGCCAGGATGTCGTAGTGATACTCGACCGTGCCGAAGATGGTCGGATCGGCCATGAAGTGCACTTCGGTGCCGCGGTTCTCGGTGTCGCCGGTGATCGCCATCGGCGACACTTCCACGCCGTCGCGCTTCTCCAGCACGCGGTCCTGCGCCACGCCGCGATGGAACTCCATGAAGTGCTTCTTGCCGTTGCGCTTCACCACCAGGCGCAGCCAGCTCGACAGCGCGTTCACGCAGGACACGCCCACGCCGTGCAGGCCGCCCGACACCTTGTAGCTGTTCTGGTCGAACTTGCCGCCGGCGTGCAGCTCGGTCATCACGATTTCGGCGGCGCTGCGCTTGGGCTCGTGCTTGTCGTCCATCTTCACGTCGGTCGGGATGCCCCGGCCGTTGTCGGTGATGGAGATGGAGTTGTCGGCGTGGATCGTGACGTGGATGTCGTTGCAGTAACCCGCCAGGGCCTCGTCGATCGAGTTGTCCAGCACTTCGAATACGAGGTGGTGCAGACCAGTTCCATCCGATGTGTCGCCGATGTACATCCCGGGACGCTTGCGGACCGCTTCCAGACCTTCGAGGATCTGGATCGACGAGGCGCCATAGCTGCTGTTGTCGGGTTGCGAGTTGTGCTGTTCAGTCATGGATGTCTTCCGGTTCTGCTGGCCGCCTGAAGTGCTGCGGCCGGGTCCTGCCTGCGGGCAAACGGGGCTCGTCGAATGGTCGTTTCACGGTGCTGGCTCGCCGCTTCGGGGTACGAAATGGGAGGAAAAACAGTCGCGAATCGGCTGGCCGGGTGCGAGCCCGTCTGTGCCATAAAAACGCCAAAGGGGCGTGGCGCCCCTTGGTGTGTCCGGTGTGTCGAATGCCTCAGATGCGCATCGGCATCACCACGTACTTGAATTCGTCGTTCTCGGGAACGGTGATCAGCGCGCTCGAGCTGGCGTCGCCCAGGCTCACCTCGATGTTGTCCACCTTGAGGTTCGCGAGCACGTCGAGCAGGTAGGTGACGTTGAAGCCGATGTCCACCGTGTCGCCCTGGTAGGCGATCTCGAGTTCTTCCTGCGCCTCTTCCTGGTCGGCATTGGTCGACATGATCTTCAACTGGCCCGGCGCGATGATGCAGCGCACGCCCTTGAACTTGTCGGAGGTCAGGATCGCGGCGCGCTGCAGCGAACGCTGCAGTTCCTCGCGGCCGATCGTGAAGGTGTTCTTGTGCGCCTTCGGGATCACGCGCTGGAAGTCGGGGAACTTGCCCTCCACCAGCTTCGACACCAGCTCGACCTGGCCGAAGGTGAACTTGGCCTGCGTCTGCGCGATGTCGATCTTGACGGTGTCGTCGATGTCCTCGAGCAGGCGTTGCAGCTCGAGAATCGTCTTGCGCGGCACGATCACTTCCTGGCGCGGGAAGGCGCCGCCCTCGATCTTCATCGAGGAGTAGGCCAGGCGGTGGCCGTCGGTGGCCACGGCCATCAGCTGGTCGCCGTCCACCACCAGCAGCATGCCGTTCAGGTAGTAGCGGATGTCCTGCTGCGCCATCGCGAAGTACACCATGCCCAGCAACTGGCGGAAGGCCTTCTGCGGCACCGCCAGGCTCGCGCCGAAATCCTTCGATTGCGCGACCGTCGGGAACTCGTCGGCGGCCAGCGTCTGCAGGGCGAAGCGGCTCTTGCCCGATTGCACGGTCAGGCGCTTGTCGGCCAGCGACAGCGTCACTTGCCCGTCAGGCATCGCGCGCAGGATGTCCAGCAGCTTGCGGGCAGCCACCGTGGTCGCGACCTGTTCGCCGCCCACGCCGAAATCGGCGCGCGTGGTGATCTGCAGCTCGAGGTCGGTCGACAGGAACGATACGTCGGAACCCGTCTTCGTGATCAGCAGGTTCGCGAGGATCGGCAGCGTATGGCGGCGTTCGACGATACCGCTTACGGTTTGCAGCGGCCTGAGGAGGGTGTCTCGTTCGGTCTTGACCAGTTGCATAGAGTTCCTTCGTTGAATTAACGGCCTGCAAGCCACGCAAGCCCGCCCGGCGGGCCGCTGTCTACCCGCCGCCCGGGCGGTCACAAACCTGTATTGTGCCTCAAAACAGAACCGCCCCTTTTAAATTCACCCGGATCGGCGTATTCATCGCGCGCGCGCGCGAGTCCCGCCGGGATTCGCGATGCGCGCGGCATTCAACCCTTCAGCGTCTGTTCCAGCACGTGCAACTCGTGGTTCAGCTGGGCATCCTTGCTGCGTTCGTCGGCGATCTTGCGCACCGCGTGCAGCACGGTGGTGTGGTCGCGCCCGCCGAACAGCTCGCCGATCTCGGGCAGGCTCTTCTGCGTCAATTCCTTGGCCAGGTACATGGCGATCTGGCGCGGCCGCGCGATATTGGCGGGCCGCTTCTTCGAGTACATGTCGGCGACCTTGATGTTGTAGAAGTCGGCGACGGTCTTCTGGATGTTCTCGACCGAGATCTGCCGGTTCTGCACCGTCAGCAGGTCCTTCAGCGCTTCCTTGGTCAGCTCGATGGTGATCTCGCGGCCATGGAACTTCGAATACGCGAGGATCTTGCGCAGCGCGCCTTCCAGCTCGCGCACGTTCGAGCGCAGGTGCTTGGCCACGAAGAAGGCCACGTCCTCGGACAGGTTCACGCCTTCCGATTGCGCCTTGCGCATCAGGATCGCCACGCGCATTTCCAGCTCGGGCGGCTCGATCGCCACCGTCAGGCCGGAATCGAAGCGCGAGATCAGGCGGTCGTCGATGCCCGAGATTTCCTTCGGGTAGGTATCGCTGGTGATGATCACCTGCGCCTTGTTGGCGACCAGCGCCTCGAACGCGTAGAAGAACTCTTCCTGCGTGCGCGACTTGCCCGAGAAGAACTGGATGTCGTCGATCAGCAGCAGGTCCAGCGAGTGGTAGTAACGCTTGAAATCGTCGAAGGCCTTGCGCTGGTAGGCCTTCACCACGTCCGACACGTATTGCTCGGCGTGGATGTAGCGGATCCGCGCGCCGCCCGCTCGCGCTGCTCGCCGGCATCCAGGCCGAAGCCCGGCTGGTAGTCGTAGTCGAACTTCGACATGTTCACGTAGTCGCCCGCCGAGCCCGATACGTATTGGCCCGCGCCATTCACG